>DATDEH010000054.1 GCA_036523395.1 Candidatus Limnocylindria bacterium
GCGTTTCGACAAGGCTGGTTTCGACGGCTTCATCACCAAGCCGATCGACGTGCAGAGCTTCCCCGAAACGATCCGCGGCCATCTCCGGGCGGCTCGTTCATGAAGCGCATTCCAAAGATCCTCGCCGTCGACGACACCCCAGAGAACCTGCGGCTGCTCGAGGCGATCCTCGGGCCGCGCGGGTACCAGCTCGTCACGGCGGAGTCCGGTACCACCGGGCTCGCCGCGGTCATCCGCGAGCACCCCGACCTCGTGCTGCTCGACATCGTCATGCCGGACCTCAATGGGTACGACGTGTGCCGCCGACTGCGAGACGACCCGGCAACGCGGTTCTTACCTATCGTGATGATCACCGCGAGTGGCGACCAGGAACGCGTTCAGGCGCTGGAAGCTGGAGCGGACGACTTCATCGCGAAGCCGTTCAATCAGCTCGAGCTCCTCGCGCGGGTACGCTCGCTTCTCCGTCTGAAGGAATACCACGACACGATCAGGCAACAGTCGAGCGAGCTCGCGGAGTGGAATCGCACGCTCGAGGCGCGCGTACGCGAACAGGTCGAAGAGATCGAGCGCGTCGGTCGACTGCGACGGTTCCTCTCACCGCAGATCGCCGAGCTCGTGCTGTCGCAGGAATCGCTCCTGCAGCCGCATCGCCGCGAGATAAGCGTCGTGTTCTGCGACCTGCGCGGTTTCACCACCTTCTCGGAGACTGCCGAGCCCGAGGAGTCGCTCGCGGTGCTCCGCGACTACCACCAGGCCGTCGGGGCGGCGGTCTTCCGCAACGAGGGCACGCTCGAACATTTCGCCGGCGACGGCGTGATGGTCTGGTTCAACGACCCGGTCCCGCAGGAGGATCACCCACTCCGCGCCGCGCGAATGGCGATCGCCGTGCGTGAGCGGATGACCGAGCAGTTCACGAAATGGGAGAAACGCGGGCACAAGCTCGGGTTCGGCGCCGGGATCGCCATGGGTCATGCGACCCTCGGGCGCATCGGCTTCGAGGGCCGCTACGACTACGGCGCGGTGGGTAACGTGACGAATCTCGCGCAGCGGCTGTCGGCGGAGGCGAAGCCCGGGCAGATCCTCGTGAGCCAGCGCGTCTACGGTGCGATCGAGAGTGCGATCGAGTCGGAGGCCGTAGGAGACCTGGCGTTGAAGGGGTATTCACGGCCGGTCCCGGCCTACAGCGTGCTCGCGCTACGCGTGCTTGCCCATCCGGCCGTCGACTAGGTAAGGCGGCCCGATGAACAGCAGCCGCTAACTCGGCGCTGTCCATCCGAGCCGTGAAGGTCCATGATGCGGAGATGAGAACTCGCACGCCACCGCAGCGGGTGCTGGTCGTCGAGGACGTCGCGGACCTGCGTGACTTCTACGCGATCCTCCTCCGAGAGGAGGGCTACGAAGTGGCGTGCGCGACCGATGGCAGCGACGCGCTGCGCTGGCTCTCATGGCGACCGGACGTGATCCTGCTCGACTTGATGATGCCGGTCATGAACGGCTATGAGTTCTACGCGAAGATGCGCGATCTGCCCGGCGAACATCCTCCGGTGATCGTCGTGTCCGCGGTCGCGCCGATGCGCGCCGAGCTTCCCGGGATCCACGCGACGCTCCCCAAGCCATTCGAGTTCTCGCAGCTTCTAAGCCGCGTCGCGACCGCCGTGATGCGCGGCCCCGGCCCGACGCAGAGCGCAGCCGCGACCTAAGAGAGCTGCGCGCGCTGCAGCAGCGCGGGTAATGCTTCGGCCGCCTTGGCGCGGACCTCAGCTGGATCGAAGAGCAGTGGCGCGCCGCCGCGGACGATGAACGTGCCGTCCACCATGACGTCGCGCACGCCCCGCGAGCCGCCGCCGAAGACGATCCGCGCGACGGGATCGCCGCCCGGCCCGGCGAGGCGCTCGCTGTCGATCACGGCGATGTCCGCGCGGCGCCCGACCACAAGCGTGCCGATCTCCTCTTCGAGGTGGAGCGCTCGAGCTCCCTCGCGTGTCGCCATTCCGAGCGCATCGCCGGCGGTCAACGAACCCTGCCCGCGGAGCGTCCGCGCGAGTAGGGTCGCGAGCCGCACCTCGTCAAAGCCATCGAGCTCGTTGTTGCACGCCGCGCCGTCCGCACCGAGGCCAACGGTGACGCGCGCCTGTCTCAGGCGGACGACATCCGCGACGCCAGAGCCGAGCTTCAGATTCGACGAGGGACAGTGCGTCACCGCGCTGCCCGTCTCGCGGAGCATGGCGAGCTCGTCATCATCGACGTGGACACCGTGTGCGATCACGGTCCGCGGTGTCGCGATCCCGACCTGCGCGAGATAGCCGATCGGCGACATGCCGGTCGCGCCCTGTACCGCCGAGCGCTCCTCGGCGCTCTCGTTCGAGTGCGTGTGCACGAGCAGCTCGCTCATCTTCGCGAGCATGCCGACCGCTTCCATCAGCTCGCGCGTGCACGAGAGCGCGAAACGAGGCGCGTACGCATAACCGATGCGGCCCGCGCCGGCCTTCGTCCAACGCTTGACGAGCCCAGCGCTCGCGTCGAGGGAGTCTCGCGTCGTCTCCACCAGGTTCGCCGGAACGCGATCTCCGGTGTCCATCATCGCCTGGCCGAACCGGGCGCGGATGCCCGAGCGCACGAGCTCCTCGGCCACGACATCGCCCCAGCGCGTCGTGCCCATGTCGAGGATCGTCGTCGTCCCGGTGGTGAGCAGCTCGCCGAGGCCGAGCCGCACGCACGCGCGCACCGATGCCTCATCGTGTGCGGCCTCGAGCGGCCAGATGAAGCGGCGCAGCCAGTCGAGCAGGCCGACATCCTCGGCGAGACCGCGGAAGATCGTCTGCACGAGGTGCACGTGGGTCTGCACCAACCCCGGCATCAGGTAGCAGCCGGAGCAGTCCACGACCTCCGTGTCGGGCGGCAGCTGCAGATCCGTACCGATCTGCGTGATGCGTGCGCCGCTCACCAGAATGTCCCCCTTGATCGGGCGCGCACCGTCGCTCATCGGGAGAAGGGTGCCGCCGCGAAGCAGGATCGCCACTAGTGTCGCGTCCCGCGAGGGCAGCGGCGAGGGCTCCCTCGACGAGCGTCTGCGCCCAGCGCGCCCGACCGCCGCACGCCCGGTGATGAGCGGGCGCGCGTAGCCAGCAGCGAGGAGAGGGAGCGCGCGCCGCTGTCGCTCGCGGGGCGTGGCACTACGTGTACGCCAGCTCGCGCAGCGCGGTCGCGAGCGCGCGCGTCCCGAGGATGACGTCCTCCGCGGCCGTGGCCTCCTCGGGGCAATGCGAGCGTCCCCCGATGCTCGGCACGAAGATCATCGCCGCGTGCGCCGCGACGCTGAGCACCTGCGAGTCGTGGCCTGCGCCGCTCGTCATGTCGCGGGGTGCGACACCGCACGCGACGCAGGCGCGCCGCGCGACATCGGTAGCCCGCTCGTTGAGCAGCACGGGTGGGCGGTCGCGGAGGGTGCGCACGTCGACAGCGAGCTCGCGTTCGCGTCCGGCGACCTTGCAGACCTTCGTGATCTCCGACACGAGCAGGGCGCGCTGCGCGTTGTCGCTGTGGCGGGCGTCCACGGTGAAGCGCGCCATGCCGGGCACGACATTCACTTGCGCGGGCTCGACGCTGATGGTGCCGACCGTCGCGACCGCGGGCGGGCCCATCTCGCGCGCGACCTCGGCGATCGCCAGCATCATCGCGGATGCGCCGAGAAGGGCATCGCGTCGACGGTCCATCGCGGTCGCGCCGGCGTGGTCGGGCTGTCCGCGGACGACGACCTCGAGGTGCGCGGTGCCGGCGATCGTGCGCACCACACCCAGCCGCGGGCCCTCTTCCTCGAGGAGCGGACCCTGCTCGATGTGGAGCTCGACGAAGGTGTCGATATCGCGGCGGATCGCCTGCGCGACATTCGCCGGGTCGAGGCCGACGCCGCGCATCGCATCGGCCAGCGTTACGCCGTCGGCGTCGCGGACGCGCGAGGCTTCATCGGGCTCGATGCGGTCGGCGATCGCGCGCGCTCCCCAGAAGTTCGTGTTGAATCGGCTGCCTTCCTCTTCGCAGATCGCGACGGCCTCGAGGATCCGAAGGGGCCGACCGAGCGCCGACACGAGGCTCGTCACGGCCTCGACCGCCGCGACGACTCCGAGCGCCCCGTCGAGCGGACCGCCTCCGCGCACCGTGTCGATGTGCGAGCCGGTCACGATGGCGCGTCCGCCGCGCGATCCCTCGACGCGTCCCCAGATATTGCCGACCGCGTCGCGCCGCACCAGCAGTCCCGCCCCCTTCATCCAGCCGGAAACGAGCTCGGTCGCCGCGACCCATGACGGCGTGTACAGCGCGCGATAGAGACCGCCGCCCGGAAGAGCGCCGCGCTGTGCGAGCTCGTCGAGGCGACGCAGCAGACGGCGCTCGTCGATAGCGACCGCCTCGAGTGTCTTCACGCTTCCATTCTCCTCACAAGACGGCCGAAGCGGACATATCTCTTCTCCTCGACGAATTCACCATCGTCGAACACGGTGACTCCGCGCACCAGCGTGCGCACGACCGCGCCGCGGAACGCCCGCCCGACATACGGACTGAGGCCGCTGCGCGCCTGCAGCTGTTCGGGCTCGAGCGTCCATTCGCGATCCATCGCGACGAGCGCGAGGTCCGCGTCCGCACCCGCGCGGATCGCGCCCTTCTGTGGCCAGATTCCTAGAAGGCGCGCGGGCGCGCCCGCCACCAGACGCGCCAGCGCGGCGAGCCGGAGACCGCGCCGGTGCACTCCTTCGGTCAGCATCGCCGGTAGCAACGATTGGATCCCTGTGACTCCACCCCAGGCTTCCCAGATGTCGTTGTCGCCTCGCGTCTTCAGGTCGGCCGTGCACGGCGAGTGGTCCGACGCGACGAGATCGATCTCGCCGGCAAGCACGTGCTGCCACAGCCGCTCGCGCGATGACTCATCCCGGATCGGCGGCGCGCACTTGAGCGCCGGTCCGACGCGGTCGACGTCCTCGGCGGTGAAGACGAGATAGTGCGGGCACGTCTCGACCGTCACGCTCGCGTCGCGCTCGCGCGCGCGAACGACCGCGGTCACCGCCGCCGAGCTGGAGGCGTGAACGACGTGGACCCGGGCCCCGGTCTCGCGCGCAGCATCGCCAAGGCGCTCGATCGCGCGGCGCTCCGCCGCCGGAGGCCGGGACTCCAGCCATGCAGCCCGGTCGCGTCGATTCATCGTCTGGAGCTGCTCCGTCCCCTTCGCGACGAGCGCTTCGTCTTCGGCATGGACTGCGACGAGATGGCCGGCGACCGTCGCCGCCGCGAGCGCGTCCGTGAGCGTTCCGGCATCGAGATGCGGGAACTCCGGAACTCCGCTGGGGCACAGGAATGCCTTGACCCCCACGACGCCGGTGGTCTTGAGGTCGAGCAGGGGCGCGAGATCCGCGCTGACGAGTCCGCCCCAGAGCGCGTAGTCCACGATCGCGGAGCGCGCGGCGCGGGACTCCTTCGCGTACACCGCGGCAGCGTCGACCGTTGGCGGCAGCGAGTTCAGGGGCATGTCGGCCAGCGTCGTCACGCCGCCCGCGGCCGCGCCGCGAGTCGCCGCGCTCCAGCCCTCCCAGTCGTCGCGGCCGGGCTCGTTCACGTGGGCGTGCGCGTCGACGACACCCGGGAACACGTGTAGTCCCCGCGCCTCGATCTCATCAAAGGCCCTGCCCTGGCCCGGATCGACGACCGCGTCGAAGATCCCGCCGGCGATGAGGACGTCCGCCTCACGAACGCCTTCCTCGGTGACGACCCGTCCGCCGCGGATCGCGAGATCTGCGGTGGCCGTGGCTAGACCTCTTGATCGATCTCGCGGCTGCGCCGCGGAGACACGCTCAAGGCTGGTGGATTCGCTCGTCGCGGCGGAGCCGCTCCTCGCTCAACTGACTTCCTCAACGACGAACTCCTGCGCGCCCTCCCAGAGCGTGAGGCGGCCGAGATCGGCGAGGTGCTCGTTGCCTTCGACGACCGTGGCGAAGTGATTGCCGGCGAGCTGCCCGACCTTGCTCGAGAAAAGACACGCGCCGTACGGGAAGAGGACCTCCATCTCGGAGATGCCTCCGGGGTAGACGAGGATCTCGCCCGGTGCCGGATGGCTGGTGTGATTCTCGTACCCCACGCCGAGATGCCGTTCACCCATCGGGACCCAGGTGGACTCGCCGCTCCACCGGACATGCACGAGCTTGCTGCGGAGCGGGAGCATGCGACGGATCGCGTCCACCGTCTTGGGCGCGTGCTCCTCTTCCCAGCGCGCCTTGAAAGTGAACGGCCCGGCAGTGATGCGAAGCATGGCCATCGCGGGCGTACGATACCCGCCCGATGGCGCAGGCGACGCTCTCCACGCACGTCCTCGACACGACCAGCGGCGTCCCGGCCGCAGGTGTCGACGTGGCGCTCTATCGCGACGCGACGCTCGCCGCGAAGGGCATCACGGGCAAAGATGGCCGCGTCGCGAAGCTCGGCGAGGCGCACGAGCCTGGGATGTATCGTCTCGTCTTCGACGTCGGCGCGTATTTCCGATCCCGCCAGCTCGACACGTTCCTCGGCACCGTGACGCTCGAGGTGCGCCTGAAGGATGGCCACCAGCACATCCCGCTCCTCGTGTCGCGCTACGGCGTCGTGTCGTACCTCGGCAGCTAGATGCCACCGGACGCGGTCACCGGAAGGCTCGCGGCGGTGTTCGAGCGCGCGCCGGGGCTCGCGGCCGCTCTGCGCGACGCCGACGAGGACACGCCTCGAGCGATCATCGCGAAGGCACGCGGAGCGCTCGATCGCATGACCGAGACCGAGCGTGTCGCGGTGCTCAACGCGCACCCGCGGATCGGCGCGGACCCCGCGTCGCTCTCGATGCACTCACGTCGCGAGCAGGGTGAGGCGGCCGACGGCGCCACGCTGCAACTGCTCGATGAGCTGAACGACGCGTACGAGGACAAATTCGGCTTCCGGTTCGTCGTGTTCGTCGCCGGTCGCTCGAAGAAAGAGATCGTCCCGGTCCTGCGCGCACGTCTCGCGAATCAGCGGCATGCGGAGCTCAAGGCCGGGATCGAGGAGTTCCTCGCGATCTCGCTGGACCGCCTGGAGCGCAAGCGGTGACACCGATGGAGATCCAGTACGGCAAGACCCGCGTGATCTTCTTCCGTCTCGCGAAGCGCTCCGCGCCTCCGTTCGCTGCCTCCGTGACGATCGACGTGTTCGGCGAGCGCTTCGGCGCGGCGTACACGGAAGGCGACAACCGCGAGGTCGTCGCGACGGACACGATGAAGAACTTCGTGTACGCGACGGCCGCCGATTTCGATGGCAGCTCGCCGGACGAGTACGTGTTGTTCCTCGGCCAGCGCCTGCTCGAGACGTACCCGCAGATGGAGCGCATCCGCGTCACCGCATATGAGGTCCCGCTCGACCCGGCACACGACGAGAGCGACGTGGTCTTCCGGTTGACGCGCACCGATGTCGCGATGTCGGAGGCAGACCTCGAGCGTCGGGGCGGCGAGATCGTCGTGACGGCAGCGCGGAGCGGGATCGAGGGCATCCGGCTGCTGAAGACGACCGGCAGCTCGTTCGAGGCGTTCGCACGCGATCAGTACACGAGCCTGCCCGAGCTTACCGATCGGCCGCTCACGATCCGGATGGACGCGCACTGGCGGTATGGAGATCCCCAGCGAGCTAGCCGCATCTCGAGCGGCCTCATCCGGCGCGCCATCGAGCAGACATTCCACGAGTTCAACAGCCGCTCGATCCAGCACCTCGTGCACGTCATGGGCACGCGTCTGCTGAACGGCTTCCCCGTTCTCAGCGAGGTGGAGTTCGCCGCGGAGAACCACACCCCCGATGCCGTCGCCGAGGGCAAGGGCGACGTGAGGGTGTTCGCCGAGCCACGACAGACGTTCGGAAAGATCGGGCTGGTGCTGCGCCGCTAAGCGGCTAAGAGAGACCGCCCAGGCCGACCAGCGCACGGGCGTGCTCGAGCTCGCCGAGGTGGCGGACCGCGTGCTGGAACAGGTACGCCTCGCACACGTCGCTGACGTGGAAATCGCCCTCCGGCACGAGGAGCGCGATGAAGGCTCCCTTCAGCTTGTCGGCCGGTGGCCGGTCCAGCGCCTTCTGCGCGAAGCGGTCCAAGGGGAGCGCGGCGAGCGCGCTCTCGGTGCGCGCGAAGACCGCGGTCTGATACGCGCGCCACGCGTGGATGTCGCCGAGCCGGATCCGCTCGGCGTCGGCCATCGGCGTGCCGCGCATGGGCGGCTCGCCAACGAGCCCGACGCGTTTGGCCCAGCCCTGCTGATCCCACAGCAGCGCATCAGCCCCGAGGTGACGTGCCACGTTGCGGTCCTCGCCGACGACGTAGTGCATGAGCGTGAACGCGATCGGCAGGACACCGGACCGCTCGAAGTGGTTGACCTGGTCGACAGTGAGGTCGGCCACCCCCTCCTGCCAGAGCTCATGCACCGCCGTGATGCGGCTTGTGATCGATGTGCGCCAAGCCTCCGAGACCGCTGGACGCGCAACGCTCAAAGGCATGCCCTGAGTCTAGTCGGGACGAAAGTCAGGCCACCGCGATTCGTCGTTCGCGAGGCCCGATGCGATGAGCACCGCGAGCGCCTCTATCACCGGTCCACGCGCGATGCCGGTGAGCTCGGTGAGTCGCGTCACGTCGGTGTGACCATCGATCGCCGGTATGAGCGCGGCGACGCGCTCCGACACGACGGCACGGTTGTGCCGGTCGCGCACGAGCGCGCCGCCAAGACGAGAGTCATGAACGATCGTGAGATTCGGGCTGAGCTTCACGCGCGTGGGATCGCTGATCGTCTCTTTGATCTCGCGCAGCCGCGACTGATAGCGCACGATCTCGCGGGCGACGTCACTGAGACGCAGCTCGTAGAGCCACGTCTCGCCCACGGCCGCGTAGCCGATCCCACGCTGTCGTTGGATGAAGTCGCCCGGCTCGGTCCGCTCTCCGCCTTCGACCGGCTCGAGCGCTCCGCGGCGAACGAGATACCAGTCGTCGTCGCTGCCCTCGACCAGCTGATCCTTCGCGAGCATCCGCGGGCGTAGCTGCGACGCGAGCGAGGCGACGATGTCGGAGGGAAGATCGCGGAGCGGGCTCTGCCGCTTCAGGAAGACGTCAGCGAGCCACATGTCGGTCCGTTCGCGCATCGCCACGGCAAAGACACGCTGCTCGTCCATGAGCCGCCGCAGCTCTTTGCCCGGCAGCACATACGCTGTGCACGGCGTGTCGGCGACCACGGTCGCGGCCATGTCCTGCTCATCGAAGAACACCAGCTCGCCCACGAGCGAAGGTGCGCTGACGATCGCGAGGGTCCGGAGCTCGACGGTCCCGACGACGCGCATCGTTCCGTCGACGACCACGTACGCCTCGTCGAGCGGATGCCGCTCGTCGATGAGCATCTCGCCCACCTCGAGCTGGCGCTTCGAAGCGAGCTTCTTCAGTCGCTCGCGCGAGCTCTTCTCGAGCAGCGCGAGGGGTCCGAAGGAGAATGCGTCCTGCGGCTTGCTCACAGGGCACGCGGCAGCGCCGCACCGATGATGTCGCGGATCGACGCGAGGCCCTGGGCACGGACGTAGGCGGCGAGCCCCTCGATGACAGTGAGCGGCGCGGTCGGATCGGCGAAGGTGGCGGTCCCGACCTGCACCGCCGACGCGCCGGCCATCAGGAACTCGAGCGCGTCGTTCGCGCTCGTGACGCCGCCCGCGCCGATGATCGGGATCGAGACGGCCTGCGCGACCTGATAGGTGAGATGCACCGCGATCGGACGGAGGGCCGGTCCCGAGAGACCGCCGCTGCGCGTCCCGAGGACCGGACGCCGCTTGGCGACGTCGATCCTCATGCCCAGCACGGTGTTGATGGCCGTGAGACCGTCAGCGCCCGCCTCCTCGCACGCGACCGCCACCGAGACGACATCGGGCGCGTTCGGAGTGAGCTTCACGATGACCGGTTTGTCCGTCGCGTCCTTCACGGCGCGCGTGACGTCGGCGGCCAGACCTGGATCGCAGCCGAACAGCATTCCGCCCTCGACGTTCGGGCACGACACATTGAGCTCGAAGGCGACGACACCCGTGGTGCCATCGAGAGCCTCCACGACGAACACGTAGTCCTCGACGCTATAGCCCGCGACGTTCACGATCACGGGCACACCGAGCTTCGCCCAGACCTTGCCGTACTTGCGCGCGACCTCTTCGGCGCCCGGGTTCTCGAGGCCGATCGAATTCAGGATGCCTGCGGGCGTCTCGGCGATGCGGTATTGCGGATTGCCAGGACGCGCGTGAGGAGTCGTGCCCTTATTCACGATCGCGCCGAGTCGCGTGATGTCGATCAGCTCCGCGTACTCGACGCCCTGACCGAACGTTCCGGACGCGGTGAGCACCGGGTTCTTGAGCCACAGACCGCGCGCCGCCTCCACCGACAGGTCGATGCCGTGCTCCGGCAGCGTGTCCGGAGGCGTTTGCTGGACGGCACGGACCTCGGTGATGACCGCGCCCGCGAGGCTCGCCCGCAGCTTGTCGGCGATCTCCGTGGGCAGCCGCTCCGCGTCGGGTTCGCCGATCGCGGCCTCCGCGATCGACGCGCCATCGAGATCGACGAGCTCGACGAGATCTTCTTCCTCCTCGCCCTCCGCGGCGGTCTCGAGAGACTCTTCCAGCGAACGGCGCACGTCGATCGGCCGCTCGACGTGCTTCTTCGTTCGGCGCCACGGCATCAGTGGACTCCCACGGTCGCCGGTTCACCAGCCTCGAAGGCGATATCGCCGAGCGCGAAGACGGGACCCTCCCGGCAGACGCGCGCGTTGCCTTCAGCTGTGACGACGATGCAGGCGCGGCACACGCCCATGGCGCAGCCCATGTGCTGTTCGACCGCGATCTGCGCCTCGAGCAGGGTGCGCCGGCCGGGAAAGGTCGCGGCGGCGTTCTGCGCGCTTTCACGAAGACGGCCGAGCGCGGCGAGCATCGGCCACGGGCCGCACGCGAGCAGCTGATCGGCCCACGGGAGCAGCGCCGGAAGGACGTCGGTCACGCGGCCGCGCGTGCCGAAGCTGCCGTCGTCGGTCGTCGTCACGTACTCGACGCTCGCGGGCAGCCGGTCGGACGGCCACAGGTACGCGACCGAGCGTCCGCCCATCACGAGCGTCACGTTACGCCGTGGTGCCTCCTGCTCGGCTATCACCCGCATGGGGGCGATGCCCGTTCCGCCTGCGACGAGGAGCAGGTTCCGTGTGTCGCGGCGTACGACGAACGAGGTGCCGAGTGGCCCCAGCAGATCGAGCGCGTCACCGGCGCGGCGTTCGGCGATCCACTCACCGCCGGTGCCCAGCGGCTTCACGATCAGTTCGATCTCCCCTGCGCGACGGTCGATACCGCAGAACGAATACGGCCGCCGCAGCAACGGGTCCCAGCCAACGCCCGGGCGCACGTGCACGAACTGCCCGGCGTGCGCCTGCGCCGCGATGTCGGGCGCGCGGACCAGCAGGAGCGTTCCGAGCTCGCCGATCTGCGCGTTGGCAACGACGCGGCCGGCCTCGAGTAACACGGTGCAAGTCTCGCAGACGGGAACGGGGGCGCCGAAGCGCCCCCGTTCACATGACAATCCGAGCCGATATCAGTCGGCCACGACCTCGAGCGTGTGCGATCGGCACGTCGAGGTCGAGGATGAGGAGCCGCACGAGCGCACCGAACGTTCCGTGCGTCGCGAGCTGCCTGATCTGGACGGGGATCCCAGATGAACGCGAGACGATCTCGTCCCCGCTGCCGAGCGCTTCTCCGGTCCCCTCACCAGTGAAGGACACCGCGGCGAGCATGTCGCGCAGACGGCGAACGAGATCCCGCTGGTCCAGCGGAAGCGGCGCGGTGTTCACAGGGCGGGATGTTAGGAGCGGAGCGGAACGCCGACCGAGAACGTGTACCCGTCCGGGTCTTCAATGAGGCAGTCGCGCCAGCCGTGGGGCGGCCAGTCCTTCGCCGGGGCGAGCACGGTGTGACCACCGGCACGCGCGCGACGCTCGGCCTCGTCCGGATCGATGCCCATGAGCCGTATCTCGACACCGAAGCCGCGCCTCCCCTCTTCACCGAGGCGCGAGCCCCACGGCTGGCGCGAGTACGTGCGGTCGGCGTGCAGCTGGATCGTCGCGCCGTCGCGCTCGAGCGCCGCGTAATCCACGGTCTGATGAAGGACGCGGAAACCGAGCACATCCGCATAGAAAGGAGTGCTCCGCGCGACGTCGCGCACGATGAGGTTCAGCGAAAGGCCGCGGAGCGTGCGGCCGTACTCGTCCGCGCTCATGAACTCCGACCTCATGCCCGCGTCGCCGCCCACCACAGCGGAAGTGTGAGGCCGAGGAGCGCCGCGCCGACGAGCAGGGCTGGCCCGGCACCGATGGCCGCGAGCACGCCGCCGAGCAGCGCGCCTCCCGCCGCACCCGCGTCCTGCCAGGTATGTAGCGCGGCGAGGATCCGCGGGCGATCGTGATCGCGAGAGCGACGAGACACGACGAGCTCGACCGCGATCGTCGTGGTCAGTCCGTTCACGAACGCGAAGCCGCCGATCACCACGAAGACGACCGGGTCGGGACGCAGCAGCGCGAGCAGCGCGACCGAAATGAGTGCGACGAGCGTCGACGTCACGAACGCCCAGCTCGCGGAGCGGTCGCTCCAGCGACCCGCGATCGGTGTCCACACCACCTGCGCGATGCGTTGCGTGAGCGCAAATGCAGCGGCGACGAACGTCGCGGGAACGACGAAAGCGAAGACCGGCGCACCGTCGTGGAACAGCTCGTCCACGCGGAAGCCTCCGGCCGCGACGAGGATGCCGGCGTACAGGCCGAGCTGGACGGTCGCCGTGACGAAGAGGGCCAGGAGCCGCGGCTCCCAGGCCGACGCGGGAATGTGTCCTTCTTCCGGAACACGGATATGCCGCCGCCAGCCTGACGCGAGATACGCCGGCCCGACTCCCGCGACCAGCGTGAGCGCGGCCGCGACGACGCACGTACCGGTCCATCCGATGGTCTCGATCGCGAACGGCGCGAACACCGCGCCGGCGAAGTAGCCGAGACCCCAAACCGCGCGCGTGTTGCCGATCCGTCTGCCGGCGTGCGACGCAGCGTCTTCGAGGGCGGCGAGGAACGAACCGAGTCGGAGAAGCGAATAGCAGAAGCCCCAGAGCAACCGGCCGAAGAGGAATACGACCAGAGCAGCCGGCACCGCGTACATCGCTGTCGACGCCGCGCTCAGCACGATCGCGACGAAGACGAGCGCGCCGGCTGGAAATCGCTCGTACAGCCGCGCCGCGAGCGGGTTCGTGAGAAGACGCACCCACCGGTTGAGCGAGAGGATCACGCCGACCATCGGCCGCGAGATCCCGAGCGAGGCGGCGCTCACCGGGAGGACCGTGTACAGGAGTGTGTCGCCGAGCAGTGACGCGGCAACGACGAGCGCGGTGGAGAGCGCCGGCGCCTCGCGGTGCTCCGGCGCCTCGGTGGGTCGGCTCAGTCCGCGGCGGCCACGGCGGCAGGCGCCCGGTATTCGGCGAGTGGTGCGACGGAATAGCTCACTGCGCTCGCACGGAGCGCGGTGACGACCGCGAGCGCGGTGTCGAGCGAGGTCAGGCACGGAACGCGCGCCTCGACCGCGGCGCGCCGGATGAGGAATCCGTCGCGGTCGACCGTCTTGCCGAGCGTCGGCGTGTTCACGACGGCGGCGCAGCGACCCGACCGCACGATACGCAGGATCTCGTCGTCGCCCTCGGACAGCTTGCCGACCTCGCGGACGTCGATACCGAGGGATCGGATGAGTGCGGCGGTGCCGCTCGTCGCGACGAGCTCGTACCCGAGCCAGTGGAAACCCTCGATGATCGCGACGACTTCCTGCTTGTCCTTGTCGGCGACCGTGATGAGCACGCTTCCGCTCGACGCCGGCGCGAGGCCCGCCGCGACAAGCGACTTCCACAGCGCAGGCGCGAACGTGCGGTCGACGCCCATCACCTCGCCGGTGCTCTTCATCTCCGGTCCGAGATACGTGTCCACATCGAGCAGCTTCGCCATCGAGAACACCGGCGCCTTCAGCGCGACCAGGTCACCGGACGGCCAGAGTCCGTCCTCGCGCGCGAAGCCCTTGGCGGCGAGGGTCGATCCGAGCGAGATCGCGACCGCAAGACGCACCAGCGGAACGCCGGTGACCTTGGTGAGGAACGGCACGGTGCGGCTCGAGCGTGGATTCACCTCGAGCACCCAGACCCGGCCCTCCTCGACGATGAACTGGATGTTCAGGAGACCCTTCACCGGGAGCGCGGCGGCGATCTGCCGCGTGAGCTCAACGACGCGGTCGCGCTCCGCGGGGAGCAGGTTCTGTGCGGGGTAGACCGCGTAGCTGTCGCCCGAGTGCACTCCGGCACGCTCGATGTGCTCCATGATCCCGGCGACGAGCGTGTCGCGGCCATCGCTGACCGCATCAACTTCGACCTCCTTGCCCCGGAGGTACTTATCCACCAGAACACGGCCCGTACCTGCTTCGAGTGCGGAGCGGAAGTAACGTTCGAGATCGTCATCGCTGTACGCGATCTCCATCCCACGGCCACCGAGCACGTAGCTCGGACGGACGAGCACCGGATAGCCGATCTGCTGCGCGATGACCCGAGCCTCCGCGAACGACTCGGCGGTCCCACCCGGCGGCTGCGGGACGCCGAGCGCATCCGCGAACTCGTGGAAGCGGCGACGGTCTTCAGCAAGTCCGATCGCGTCGGACGACGTGCCCGCGATCACGCCGCCGACACTCTCGATCCGCTCCGCGAGATTGAGCGCGGTCTGCCCACCGAATTGCGTGAACACCGGGATCAGAGCCGCCCCCTCGACGCCGAGTGTGATGACGCCTTCGTTCGCCAGGACCGAGGCGATGGACTCCTCGTCGAGCGGCTCGAAATAGAGGCGAGACGACTCGTCGAAATCCGTCGACACGGTCTCGGGGTTCGAGTTCACGACGATCGACGCCACGCCAAGCTCGCGGAGCGCGCCAGCGGCTTGGACGCAGCAGCAGTCGAACTCGATCCCCTGGCCGATGCGGATCGGCCCCGATCCCAGGATCACGGCCTTCCGTCCCGTCAGTGGCTCGGCTTCGTTCTCGGTCTCGTACGTTGAATAGAAATACGGCGTCACGGCCTCGAACTCCGCCGCGCACGTGTCGACCATCTTGTAGACCGGACGGATCCCCCACTGCGCGCGCAAGCGGCGCACGTCCGTCGCGAGCATGCCGGCGAGTGTCGCGATGTCGGCATCCGCGAATCCGAGCCGTTTCGCGCGCCGCAAGAGGGTCGGGGTCGGCGTTTTTCCCTGCAGCTCGTCCTCGGCGAAGCGCACGATCGACGCGAGCTTGCGAAGGAACCACCGGTCGATCTTCGTGCGCTCGTGCACGTCCTCGACGGTCGCGCCGCGCCGGAGTGCGGCGAAGAGACGCCAGAGCCGGTCGTCCGTCGCGCCGCTCGAAAGGAATCGATCGAGGAAGAGCGCCGGCTCGGCGACCTCCACCCACGACGGTGCCTCCCACAGGAGACCCTGACCCTTGACCTCGAGCGACCGCAGCGCCTTCTGCATCGCGGCCTCGAACGAGCGGTCAATGGCCATGACCTCGCCGGTCGCCTTCATCTGCGTCCCGAGCGAGCGATCCGCGCCCGGGAACTTGTCGAAGGGCCAGCGCGGGATCTTGACCACCACGTAGTCGAGCGCCGGCTCGAACGCGGCGGACGTCCGCTTCGTGACCGCGTTCGGTATCTCGTGCAGCCGCTTGCCGATCGCGATCTTCGCCGCGACGCGCGCGATCGGATACCCGGTCGCCTTCGACGCGAGAGCCGACGAGCGCGAGACGCGCGGGTTCACCTCGATGACGTAGTACGGGACCTGCGCGTCCGGGTCCGCGGACGGCGAGCGCTCGGGATGAAGCGCGAACTGCACGTTGCAGCCACCCTCGATGCCGAGTGCACGGATGATCCGCAGCGCCGCGCTGCGGAGCATCTGATATTCCTTGTCGGTGAGCGTCTGCGACGGCGCGACCACGATCGAGTCACCGGTGTGCACGCCCATCGGATCGAGGTTCTCCATGTTGCAGACCGTGATGCATGTGTCACCCGCGTCGCGCATGACCTCGTACTCGATCTCCTTCCATCCGACCAGCGAGCGCTCGACGAGCACCTGTCCGATCGGGGACGCGGCGATACCGCGGGCGGTGCGCTCGACGAGCTCGTCGCGGCCCAACGCGAAGCCGCCGCCGGTCCCGCCGAGCGTGTAGGCCGGGCGCACGACGAGCGGGAACCCAACGCGCTCGGCGAACGTGACGGCCTCATCGACGGTGTGCACCGTCAGCGATTCGGGCACCGGTTCCCCGATGCCGATCAGCAGTTGCTTGAAGGCCTCGCGATCCTCCGCTTGCTGGATCGCGGAGAGGGGCGTGCCGAGAAGACGCACTCCGTATCGCTCGAGCACACCGGCCTCGGCGAGCGCGACCGCGAGATTCAGACCCGTCTGCCCGCCCAGCGTCGGCAGCAGACCGTCCGGGCGCTCCTTCGCGATGACGCGCTCGAGCACCTCGATGGTGAGCGGCTCGATGTACGTCACGTCGGCCACACCGGGGTCGGTCATGATCGTCGCGGGATTCGAGTTCACGAGCACCGTCTCGATGCCCTCCTCGCGTAGCGCGCGACACGCCTGCGAACCGGCGTAATCGAACTCCGCGGCCTGGCCGATGGTGATCGGCCCCGAGCCGATGATCAGGACCTTCATCCGCGGCGCGCGACGGCGTCGCGGACGTCCGCGACAAAGCGATCGAAGACCGGCTCGTTATCGCGCGGACCGGGTGCGCCCTCCGGGTGGTACTGGTAGGTCCGGATCGGCAGAGTCCGGTGTGCGAGACCCTCGACCGAGCCGTCGTTGAGGTTGCGCGCGCTCACGTAGAAGTCGCTGCCGCCGGGGATCGACCCTTCGTCGACCTGGAATTCGTGGTTCTGGCTGGTGATGACCACGCTGCCGGTGCGCACGTCCTGGACCGGATGGTTCGCGCCGTGATGTCCGAAGGGCAGACGTGAGGTCGTCGCTCCGATGGCGCGACCGATGAGCTGGTGACCAAGGCAGATGCCGAGGATCGGCACGGGCCGCGCTGTGCCGCGCTGCGATACTGCGTCGAGGAGCAGCTTCACGTTGTGCGCGATCTGCGGGATCGCCGCAGGATCGCCCGGGCCGTTGCTGATGACGATGCCCTCGGGCGACCAGGACAGCACGTCGCGTGCGCTCGCGGTCGCGGGGAAGACCTTCACGGTCGCCCCACGAGCGGTGAGACAACGGACCTGGTTCTCTTTGACGCCGGTGTCGAGCAGTGCGATCTTCGGTCCGCTTCCCACCTGCCGGCCGACGCCACTGGCCTCGACGACGAGCGGTCGAGCGCCGAGTGGCGCGGAGGCGCGCGCCTTCGCGATCGCCTCTTGTTCGACGCCCGGGTCTTGCGCGAGTCCCGGCGCCACCTGAAGGAGCGCGCCGCGCAGCGTGCCCTTCGCGCGGAGGCGGCGCACCAGAGCGCGTGTGTCCACGCCGGAGATCCCGGGAACGCCGTACTGGCGGAGGTACGCGTCCAGATCGACCGTGCCTTCGCGACACGTCGAGTTCAGCTCGCGCACGACCAGCGCCTCGACCCATGGGCGACGTGACTCGGCCGCGCGCTCGAACGTGCCGTAGTTGCCGATCAGCGGATACGTGAGGACGACGATCTGGCCGTTGTACGACGCGTCCGATGCGATCTCCTGATAGCCGGTCATCGCCGTGTTGAAGACGACCTCGCCCGACGCGGCGGATGCGTCACCGAACGCTTCTCCCCACCACGCCGTGCCGTCCTCGAGCGCCAAGACCGCCGCCCTGGTCATTGGTGCATAACTATACGTTTCTGATGCATAAAGATGCAACTGCGCCTCGGCGAGCGTTCGCTCAGCGAGAGCCGACCGGCGTCGCGCCACGCAGACCTCCCTCAAAACGGAATTCGCCGCCAACGACGGCATATACGACACGACCGCGGAGCTTGCGTCCCAAGAGCGGGGTGTTCTTCCCCATCGACACGAGCGCGTCCGCCGACACGGTCCACTGCGCGTCCGGATCGATCGCGATCCAGTCGTCGTCAGGCAGCGGGATACCCAAGACCGCCGCGGGTCCCGTCGTGAGTGCCCGAATGACCGTGTCACGGTCGGCCCATCCGGCTGCGACGCCGCCAAGCAGCAGCGGCAATGCGACCTCCAGACCGCTGATGCCAAATGCCGCCTGATCGAACTCGACGTCCTTCTTCACCGACGCGTGTGGTGCGTGGTCGGTCGCGATCGCGTCGACCGTGCCGTCGGCGAGTCCTTCCCACAGTGCGCGGACGTCAGTTCGAGTACGCAGTGGCGGGTTGACCTTGGTGGATGAGTCGTATGGGGTGTGCGTGGGAGCGGAACGGCTCGGTTGCTCCCACGCAAACTCTCGTGACCCTCCGACCCACTCATCGGTCATCGCCAAGTGATGGGGTGTGACGTCGCATGTGATGCGAAGACCCCGGGACTTGGCCTCCCTGATCGACGCGATCGCACCTCTCGTTGAGATGTGCGTCAGATGCAGCCGTGCGCCGGTCATCTCGGTGATCGCGATGTCCCGAGATATGGCGGCCTCCTCGGCGGCGCTTGGAACACCTGGAAGTCCGAGCCGTGCCGACACGACGCCTTCGTGCATCACACCCTTGCCGGACAGCGCCAGGTCCTGGGCGTGTTCGATGATCAACAGATCCTTGATGCGCGCGTACTCGAGAGCGTGGCGGAACAGCTGTGCATCGTCGACGGGCGCGCCGTCGTCCGAGAACGCGACCGCGCCAGCAGCGGAAAGCTCCATGAGGTCGGCAAGCTCGCGACCTGCGCGCCCACGCGTGATCGTCGCGATCGGCAGTACGCGAGCAGCGCCAGCGGTCCTCCCGCGAACGATCACCTCGGTCACGAGCCCGGGCGAATCTATGGCGGGCTCGGTGTTGGGCATCGCGCAGATCGTCGTGAAGCCGCCGCGCAGGGCTGCGCGTGCGCCCGATGCGATCGTCTCCGAATCCTCGAAGCCGGGCTCGCGCAGATGCGCGTGCAGATCGATGAAGCCAGGCGTGATGAGGTAACCCCTCGACTCGAGCTCCCGGCGTTCCATCAGCTCGCCTCGAGCGTCGGCGTCCCGACGAGCAGGTAGAGCAGCGCCATGCGCACCGCGACCCCATTCGTGACCTGCCGCTCGACCAGCGAGCGCGCGCCGTGCGCGACAGACGCGTCTATCTCGACACCTTCATTCATCGGTCCGGGGTGCATGACCGGAGCGCCGGGCCGCATGCGCGAGACACGCACCTCGTTCAGGCCCCAGACGCGCGTGTACTCGCGCAGCGACGGGAGCAGGCCGCCTTCCTGCCGCTCCTTCTGGAGCCGGAGCGCGATCACGGCGTCCGCGCCGTCCAGGGCGCGGTCGAGATCCGGTTCGTATGTCGTGCCGGCGGGCGCCTGTCCGCACCGCCAGGAGCTGGGCATCAGCGTTGGCGGCCCTGAAAGGGTGATGGTCGCGCCGAGCGGGACGAGCGTGTTGATGTCCGATCGGGCGACACGGCTGTGCACCACGTCGCCGACGATCACGATGCGCTTCTTCGCGAGGTCGCCCAGCGCGCCGCGCAGCGTGTAAGCGTCGAGGAGGCCTTGCGTCGGATGTGCGTGCCAGCCATCGCCGGCGTTGATGACCGCCGCGTCGGTGCGCTCCGAGACGAAGTACGGCGCGCCGGACGAGCTGTGCCGCATCACGACGACGTCGCCGCCCAGAGCCTGCAGCGTGCGCACCGTATCGAAGAGCGACTCGCCCTTCTCCACGGACGAACCGCTCGCCGAGATGTTGACCACGTCGGCCGACAATGTCCGCGCGGCGAGCTCGAAGGAGACGCGAGTGCGCGTCGACGATTCAGCGAAGAACAGCACCACGGTGCGCCCGCGCAGTGGTGGCGCCCGCCGCACGGGACGCGAGAGCACCTCGATCATCGCGCCGGTGGTGTCCAGCACGGCCTCTATCTCTTCCGTCGACCAGTCGTCCGTGTCGAGGACGTGCCGGCGCGACCACCTCATGCGCTCACCCGTTCCCGCGCGATGAGCTCGACCTCGTCGCGGCCATCCACCTCGGTGAGGTGGACGCGGACGTCGTCGGTGGGTTTCGTTGGCACGTTCTTTCCCACGAAGTCAGCGCGTATCGGGAGTTCGCGATGACCGCGATCGATGAGCACCGCAAGACGGATCGCGCGGGGCCGGCCGTAGTCGACGATCGCGTCCATCGCGGCGCGGATCGTGCGCCCGGTGAACAGCACGTCGTCCACCAGAACGACGACCTTGTCATCGACCGAGAAGTCCAGCGCCGACTCGCGGACGATCGGCGCGTAGCCGATGCGAGTGAGATCGTCGCGGTAGAGGGTGATGTCGAGCGAGCCGAGGGGCACGGTCGCGTTCTCGTTCGCGCGGATCGCGTCACGCAGCCGGACGGCCAGGACGTCGCCGCGCGAGCGGATACCAACGATGGCGAGACCGGAGAGGACGCGGTCGCGTTCGACGATCTCGTGCGCGATCCGGGAAATGGCGCGACGAACGTCGTCGGCCCCGAGCAGCGTGGTCAAGCCTGACTCCTTCCCGGCCTCACAGGACCGGTCGTTAAAGGGGTGTCTTTAGAGGAGTATGCCCGAGTGGTCCGCGCTCCGCGAGTTAGCCGACGCGGAGGATCGCGACGACGCCCTGTTGTCCCTTGTAGTTGACCGTGAACGGGTAGTTCCCCGGCACCGGTACGCCGGCGAAGTTCATCACAAGCTGGCCGCTTCCGTTGAGCGTTCCCGAGGATGTCTTCGAGCCGCCGGTACTAATGTCGCCAAAGCTCACGAGGAACGTGCCGGTGCCCGCTGTGTTGTTCTTGTTCCGGACCGTGAACGTCACGGTGAAGCCGGCTCCGATATTCACGCGTGCGGGTCCGCTGTATGTGACCACGCTGCCGTCCGCGAGCGTGAGCGACGTTCCGACCGGCGGCGCGATCGTCGGCACTGGAGTGCGGACCGGCTGCGTCGGCACCGGCGTGCCACCCGGACGCTGCGTTGGCGCGGGTGTTTCGTCGACTGCCGGCGTCGCGGTGGGCTCGCCGGAGACCGCAACGGTCGCTGATGGATTCGCCGTGGCGCCGGGGTCATACGTCGGGAGGGCGCTCGCGACCGGTGTGCTCTGCGTGCCCGCGACGACCGCGGCTGCACCACCACCCACGATGAGAAGCACGAGAACGACCGCGAACAGCGGGGCGGGGCTGCTTTTCTTGCCCGCCGTCCTGGGCGGGGCGGCGAGCTCCGGGACCTTGTACGCGCCCTGCCACTGCGCGGCAAGCTCGCGACCGCGTGGCGCGAGGACCGTCGCGATCCATTCTTTGCCGTCTTCGTCGTAGAAGTACGTCTGAATGGCATGGATGTCCGGCGGCACCGGTGGCGTCGTCATCTCTGGTCCACGTTCGTGGATCCAGCGCTGTCCTACCGGGTCCCATGTGAAGACCGAATGCTCCTGTGCCACGAGTGCATTATCGGTTCGCTGCGGTAGCGTCTTCGTATATGCGACCGGTGCTGGCTGTACTACTTGTACTTGTATTCGCGGCGCTTGCGGTCGCAGCGACGGCAGCCGGAACATCGCGAAAAGCGCCTGCAGGCGCAGTGAATGTGGCTCCGCTGGCTACCGCGGACCCATCGAACACCGAGCATGTTGACCTCGGTCACCCGATGGGAAGTTCCCCCGGTCAGGGGAGGGGGATATCCCCCGTTGTTCGCGGCCTTCTGATCCCGATCGATGGCGCGGAGATCCCGACCGTACCGGAGCTCCTACCGAATTCAGCGCGCGAATATCGCGGCGGCTGGCACGAGGGGATCGACTTCCCGGCTGACCGCGGCACGGCAGTGCGCGCGGCGTCCTCGGGGACGGTCGTGCGCGTGGACCGCGACTTCATCGATTGGGATCCGGCCAGCGAGCAGGCCGCGCTCGAGGCCGCGATCGCCCTCGGCTACACACCGGATGAGACGCTCGACCGTATCCGCGGACGCCAGGTCTGGATCGACCACGGGCGGCACGTCGTGACGCGCTACGCGCACCTCGACACGGTCGCGGATCTACGCGTCGGCGAGACCGTGACGCGCGGAGAGGTCATCGGCACGGTCGGTAGCTCTGGCTTCGAAGAGGGTGGACCGCATCTGCACTTCGAGATACGCGTCAGTGACGAGTATCTCGGTGACTGGCTCGAGGCTGACGAGCTCGTGCGCGTCATCACTCGGGCGTTCGACTAGTCCCCCGCTCCAAGAAACACCGCGCGCACAGCGCACGGTCGTCGCTCGCAAGGATGTTGAACGTCGTGCCGCACGCGGCGCAGGCGCGCGACGCGGTGTCGTCACGCTCGCCGCCCTTCTTCCCCGTCACGACGTCATCGCCCAAGCGAACCCAGCGCTCTACCGCCCGTTCGGCTTCCTCGTCGTGGGCCATAGCGCTTCAGGGTCGCCGCAAGCTGGTGGCCGGACGACCCGCCGGGCAAGCGGTCTCAATGGTTCCGTTAGGAAATCGTTGCGTTGAGGGTCTAGCGGAGGCCGGTGCGGCGGGCGCGAAGGGCCGCCTCGAGAACGATCTCGACGGCCTCGGATGCGATCGGATTGGGCAGCCGCGCGAAGACCCCGAGCTCCGCGCACTTGTCCTTGTCGGGCAGGTCGTACCACCACGAGAGGCGGTCCAGTTCGCACATGTACACGTATGCGGTCGTCGGCTTCGGAAGCTCATAGCGGATCGCCCCGAGAAGGTCGAGACGATTCGCGACGATGCGCGCGGCGTCCCAGAGCTCGCGACGCGCAACTTCGAGGATCGTCTCGCCTGAGCGGCGCGCGCTCGTCGGGAAGTGCCAGCCGCCGGCGTCCGGAGTGCGCATCCACACGGTGAGGTTTCCGTAGAAGGGAAGGACCATGGCGATCTGGGCAGAGGCGGGCGGGAACTCTTTGAAGCTCGAGTCTCGGCGCGATACGAAGGTGAGATCCGCCATTGGCGCAAGAGTAAGCAGGACAGCGACCGTCGCGTCAATAGCCCGCGTGGCAGAGAGGGTGGCGGATTGGTGTTAGCACTCAGGCGCGCAGCGCTTCAGCCAGCCGGAACGGGTCGGCGGCGATGACCGAGGCGGCGTACAGCTCCATCGATCCTATGTCGCTCGTCTTGTTCGCGGGGTCGCCGCGATCGACCAGCCTCGCGAGAGGCGGGAAGCGCCGCCAGTCCTCCCCGTCCGGTGACAGCGGCGGCAGGTACAGCGCCATGTTGTACGAGACGACCCCCGCGGCGCGATAGGCCGAAACGGCCTTCGCGATCGCCGCGGCGAGCGACGATTCGTCGGCTCCCGGGCGTCCCAGGATCAGGATCTCGCGCTCCTTGATCGGGACGAGCGACGCGATCGACCGCACCCCGTCGGCCTCGATGCCCAGGCCGAGCGCGTGGTGGACCACCCACAGGTCTTCGAAGTAGTCGCTCCCATGGAGCGCGTCGTAGGCGATCGCCTGCCGACGCAGGAGCTCGATCTTCGGGTAGTGCATGCCGCGCGTGGCCGTCATCTGCATGTGACCGTGGACGATGGATCCGCCGGCGCGCCAGAGGCAGTTCCACATCAGGAAGTAGTAGCGCGCCGCCGGATCGGCCTCGAGGGCACGCTCGGCCCAGCGGCGTGCGGTCGTCAGGTGGTCGCGGATCACGGTCGCGTCCATCGGAGCGAGTGGATCGTGCTCCCTGAACACGAGCACCCCGTGAAAGGCGTCGTACTTCGCGACGTTAGACGCAGTGATCCCGTGCGCACCCTGAACGCGCCCGAAGATGTCCGCCGGCGTCCCGGTCTCTGGCCGGCAGAACGGATCGTTCGCGGACGACGCGATCGTCGCGCGCACCTCGTCGCCGCCCTTGACCTCCATCGGCCGAAGAGCGCGCAGCTCGTTGAACAGCGCGCCCTCGAGCGTGACCTGATTGCTCACACGCACGATGCGCTGCTCTCGGACCGCGTCGACCGATCCGAAGAACTTCCGGATCCACTCGTGCATCTCCGGCGGCGGCTCGAGGCGACCCGTCGTGGTGGAGACCCGGAGGATGCGCCCGGCAGCGGCACGAGCGGCCGCAGGAAGTGAGGCGACTGCCTCCTCGAGTTCGACGATGGACCCGGTCACGCGGCTTTGCGTGCCCGCGAGGCTTTCTTGTACAGATCGACGTAGCGTCTCGCCGACGCGCCCCAGGAGTGATCCTCGCGCATCACTCGGCGCACGAGCTCGGTCCAGGCGTCGGAACCGGCCCTGAAGGTGCGCATCACTCGCGCGATCGCGTCGTCGAAGGCGGCGGGCGAGTACTCCGCGAACGAGAAGCCGTTGCCGTGCGCCGGGTCGCGACGGGGATCGCGCACCGTCTCCGCCAGGCCACCGACCTCGTGCACGACCGGGATGGTCCCGTAGCGGAACGAGATGAGCTGTCCGAGTCCACACGGCTCGAAGCGTGACGGCATGAGGAACAGGTCGGAGCCCGCGTAGATGCGCTGCGCGAGCGCGGCATCGAATCCGAGCGTGAGCCAGAGCTTCCCGGCGTAGCGCGTCGCGAGCGCCTTCCATCTCGCCTCGTAGGCGGGATCGCCGCTCCCGAGCACGACGAGCTGTCCGCCGGAGTCGAGCAGCTTCGACGCCGACGCGGTCAACAGATCGACGCCCTTCTGCTCCACCAGCCGGCCCACGACCCCGAAGATCGGGGCGCGCGCGTCCGCGGCGAGCCCGCCCTCCTTCTGCAGCGCCTTCTTGCACGCGGCCTTCCCGCCGGGGTCGTCGGCGCTGTAGCGGGCCGCGATGTTGCGATCCGTCGCGGGATCGAACGCGACCGTGTCGATGCCATTCACGATCCCGAACAGGCGACGGCGCCGCTCGCGCAGCAGGCCCTGGAGGCGCTCGCCGAACTCGTCGGTGAGGATCTCCTGCGCGTAGCGCTCGCTCACCGTGCTCACGATGTCGGCGCTGACGATCGCGCGCGCCATCGGGTTCGCCTCGTTCCGATCCTCGATCGGCAGGCGCGCGCGCGGCAGACCGACGAGCGCGAGCACGCTCGCGTCGGTCCGCCCCTGATACGCGAGGTTGTGGATGGTGAACACCGTCGAGGTCGCGGCGAGCGCGCGGGCACGCGCGACGAGCGGAACGAGGAGCGCCGCGTGCCAGTCATGCGCGTGAACGACGTCGGGAGGCGAGTCGAGAAGGTCCTCGAATATCGCGCGGCAGAAGAAGGCGTAGCGCTTCGCGTCGTCTGGCGCGCCGTAGACCTTGTCGCGGCCGATGCGCTGATCGTTGCGGACGAACACGACACGCACGCCATCGCGCACGACGCTGGGATAGGCGACGCGCACCTTCGTCTTCCCGTATGGCACGGAGCGCATGGGCGCGCGCTCTGTGATCTGGAACTTCGCGCGGTCGATGGTCCGGTGCATCGGCAGGTACAGCGTGACGTCGTGACCGAGGGCCGCGAGCGCTTGAGGGAGACTGCCCGCCACGTCAGCAAGGCCGCCGACTTTGGCGTAGGGAGCGGCCTCGGCGGCCGCAAAGACGATCTGCACGAGCCACCGGATGTTAACGAGATGTAAGGAGATGACGCTTCGAGACCGAAACCGTACGGTGGACGAAACCGGTCCGTTAGGCAGTCGGTAGTGGTGGTAGCGCATCCAAGGAGGAGCACGTGAGCGTTTCGTTCCGCAGCAAGAAGGTTCTCCTGGCGGCCGGCGCCGCAGCCCTGACCGCGGCCCTGCTCGGTGGGGCGGCCCTCGCGGCGTTCGCGCCCGTGGTGGATTCCGACCCGGTCAGCGCGGTCGAGGCACAGCTCGGTATCGCCGCGCCGGCGAACAGTGGGACTGACAAGCTCAAGGCGATCCTCGACGCCCTGGCCGCTAAAGGCGTGATCACCCCGGCGCAGGTTGACGCGATCCTCGCGGCGATCCGCGACGCCGAACCGAAGCGCGGCGACGGTGAGCTCAAGCGGATCCTCGCGAGCCTCTTTGACGATTCCGCGAAGTACCTGGGCCTCACCGTCGGTGAGCTGAGGACAAAGCTCCCGGGGACGAGCCTCGGCGCGATCGCGAACACCACACCCGGAAAGAGCCGCGCCGGTCTCGTGGCGGCCCTGCAGAACGCGGTGAACGCCGCGATCGACAAGGCTCTCGCCGCGAACACGATCACGAAAGCCCAGAGCGATAAGGCGAAGGCCGACGCGCCAGGGCACATCGCGAAGTTCGTCGACCACGTGTACGAGCAGCGGCCGGCGCCGAAGACAACGACCCGCGTGCCCAGGGTCGCCGAGTTCGTGGGCGATGCCATCAGCGTGGCGCGCGACTACCTCGGCATCTCGCAGACCGACCTCATCAAAGCCATGCGCGAAGGCAAGAGCCTTGGCGACATCGCGAACGCGACCGCCGGGAAGAGCCGGGACGGTCTCGTCGCACAGCTGACCACGGCCGCCAACGCCAAGATCGACAAGGCCATGACCAACGGCAAGCTGACCGCTGAGGCGGCCACCGCGCTGAAGGGCCAGGTGGGCTCCGCGGTCAACGTGCTCGTCGACCGCAAGGGCCCGACGGCGATCTTCAAGCGCTGAGAGCGAGCACCGTCCGGTATCCGTTCGGTGGCGAGGGGCAAATGAGGTCGAAGACCGCCGGCGGGCGGTAACGACCGTGGTCGCCGGGCCGTTTGCTCTTCACAGGCTGGCCGGAGTTCGGGCGGTATAGTCGGCCCGCGACCGGCACGGCGAACCCGCTCAGGAGCTTGTACTGGATAAGCGCTACCAGATCTCCCAGCCGCTAGGCGCCGGCGGTTCCTCCCAGGTGTACCTGGCGAAGGACACCGCGCTGAGTCGCGAGGTCGCAATCAAGGTCCTCGACACCGCGGCCGCCGCCGACGCGACGCTGCGACGCAATTTCGTGAAGGAAGCGCGATCGCTCGCGCAGATCTCACACGCGAACGTCGTGTCCGTGTACGACGTCGGCGAGGTCGACAACCTTCCGTACATCGTCATGGAGCACCTCGCGGGTGGGTCGCTCAGAGCACGGATCGACCGCGCCGGTCCGCTCAAGGCCGGCGATGCCGTGCGGATCGCGATCGAGATCGCGAACGGTCTCGCGTTCACGCACTCGAAGGGGATCATCCACTCCGACCTCAAACCCTCGAACATCCTCTTCGACGCGAACGACCACGCGAAGATCGCCGACTTCGGCATCGCGCGCACTCCGAAAGAGGACGGCGCGACACCCGAGCTCTACGCGACGGCGATGTACGTCGCGCCGGAACGCGTCGAGGGCAAGCAGGCCACGGTCCAGAGCGACGTGTACGGTCTCGGCCTCGTCCTCTACGAGATGCTCGTCGGCAAGCCGCCCTTCACGAGCACCAGCGCCGGGGTCCTCATGCGTGACCACGTCGTACGGATGCCGGTCCCACCGAGCCACCTGAGGCCGTCGCTGCCGAAGGAGCTGGACACCATCGTGCTGAAGGCGCTCGCGAAGCAGCCGAATCTGCGTTACCAGAAGGCCAGCGACTTCGCGAAGGCGCTCGCGTCGATCGAGAACATCGACAAGGAGCTCGCGACCACACGCATCACGCCGGTGATCACCGAACCGGCGATCGACTTCATGCCCACTGTCGATCAGAGTCCCGTGGTCGCGCTCCTCTCGAGCTACGGCGCTCCGATCCGCCGCACCTTTTTCGCGCTGTTCGCCGGCCTTCCGGTCTTCGCGCTGATGCTGTTGGCCCAGTTCGGCTTGACCACGTCCCTTGCGGCGGCCGGACTGGTGGCGATCGTTGCGTTCGCGGGCCAGCTGGGCGTGGCCCTCGCGATCGGCTGGGTCATCGAGACCGCGCTCATCTTCCTGTTCGTCCCGGGTCTCGCGGTGCTGTTCGCGCTCATGGGCATTTGGGTCTGGATACGCGACGTGCGCAGCGAGCAGGCGATCATGGCCATGGCGATGCCCGTCGCCGCGCCGCTTGGCCTCGCCCCGGCGTTCATCCTTACGGCCGCGGCGGTCGATGGCCTGATGGGGGTCGTCACGGCGGCGTGGGGCGCGATCATCACCGTGATCTTCGCGATCGCCGCCGGGGAGCAGTCCTTCGGTCCGTTCGTGCAGACGGGGTTCACCCTCCGGCAGGAGACGCTCTTCAACGCCTTCCGCGCGATCGACACGAAGAGCGCTTTCATCGGCCTGCTCCAAGGCCGAGGGAGCTCGCTGGGCGAGGTCATGCTGCCGGAGACGCTCATCGCCCAGATGTCCGCGTTCGTGTCGCGCATCGTCAGCGCGGATGTGGCCGCGCTCGCGACGGTGATCGCCTGGACGATCGCGGCCCTGACCGTATGGTCGATGACTCGTCTGCTGCGAACCTTCTTCGACACGCTCCTGCGCCGGCCGCAGCGCTGGTTCTCGATGTACGTGGCGGCGCAGTTCGCTGGTGTGATGTCGGGGGCGGGGATCCTCTACCTCTTGTTCGTCACCTGGGGGCCGCTCGACCACGCGGCGGGACGTCCGGCTGACAGCGTCCTTCTGGTTTCTGCGATGGTCGGTGTCGCGTTCGCGACCGCCACCGGTGTCATCATCGGCGCGACCCAGCGACCCGAGGTCGAAGAAGAACCCGCGCCATCCGTGGCCGCACGGAGGCTGCCCGTCCGCTAACGCGCTGCCGGTCAGCCAGCGCCTTGCCCACCGGCTAACGCGTCGCCTCAGCGGGGCGCATGCTCACCGCGTGAAAAGTGATCGGTACGATCGGATATATGACGTCGTGCGCAGCATCCCGCGCGGCCGTGTCGCGACGTACGGGCTGGTCGCGATGGTCGCCGGCTATCCACGCGCCGCGCGCTTCGCCGGACTCGCGATGCACCACTGCAATGACCCGAGCGTGCCGTGCCACCGCGTCGTCAACGCGAGCGGCGGCCTCGCACCACATTTCGTTTCGCAGCGCGCGCGCCTCCGGCGCGAGGGCGTGACGTTCGCGGGACGGAACGTCGCGCTCGGGCGCCACCTGTGGAGGCCGCGATTGCCGGTCGAGCGCGGCGGCGCGGCTTCGTCTCGGCGACGGGCGGCCGGTCGATCATGATGACCTTGAAGGACTCAGCGAACTTGTAGCCGGCGGACTTGCCGGTGCGCTTGTTCCAGGCGCGCACGAAACCCTCCGCCTCCGGTCCGAGCTGTGAGCGATGCAACAGGAGCGCCTTGATCTTCGTCGGCATCGTGTCGCTGATGTCAACGACGGTGCCACCGTCGCCGAACGTTTCGAGGAAGAGGGCCTTCGGCTTGTGTGGCTCAAGCTTCTCGTCGCGCCAGAGCTCGGGGAACATCTGTCGCGTCGACGCGTCGGGGTTGATCGTGCGAAGCGCAACTTCTCCGGCGGCGATGTGGTCGGGGTGGTTGATATAGCCCTCGTCGGCGACGCGGAACCGGGGATCCATCGCGAGGATCACGTCGGGCTTGTGGATGCGGACCTGGCGCGCGACGTCCTTGCGAACTTCGAGCGTGGGGTAGAGATAGCCGTCCTCGTAGCCGAGGAAGACGACGTGCTTCACACCGAGGACCTTCGCGGCCGCGCGCTGTTCGGCATAACGCATGTCGCGCAGCTTCTCGCGCGTCATGTCCGGATCCTGCGAGCCCGATGCGCCGTTCGTGACCATGCAGTACGTGATCTCGACGCCCGCCTTCGCCCACTTCGCGACCGTGCCGGCCACACTGAACTCGGCGTCATCCGGATGCGCGTAGATGACCATCGCGCGTTCGATCTCGAGGTCCTTGTTGAAGCGCATGCGTGAAAGCATGACAA
>DATDEH010000055.1 GCA_036523395.1 Candidatus Limnocylindria bacterium
GCGAGCAGGGTTCATCTAATACGCCGCCAGCTCGCGCATCTTCGTAGCGATCTTCTCAGGGTCCGGCATGAACCAGTCCTCCTGTGGTTTGTTGTAGGGCATCGCGGGCACCTCGGGTCCTCCGAGGCGCATCACGGGAGCGTCGAGGGCATCGAACGCCTCTTCGGCGATGAGCGCAGCGATCTCCGCCCCGGCACCGAATAGCCGATTGTCCTCATAAACGATCAAACACTTTCCGGTCTTTCGCGCTTCCCGGAGGATCGTCGCGGCATCGAGCGGCCGCAGGCTGCGCACGTCGACCACGTCGACCGAGATGCCCTCCAGGGCCAGCGCCTCGGCGGCCTTCAGGCTGTGGTGGAGCATGAGCCCGTACGCGAAGACCGTGATGTCCGTGCCCTCACGCTTCACGTCGGCCGGTCCCAGCGGGATCGTGAAATCGGGGTCGTCGGGAGCGTCGCCGCGAACGGCCCGGTACGTCGCCTTGTGCTCGAGAAAGATCACCGGGTCGGGATCGCGCAGCGCCGCTCGCAGCATTCCGGTGATGTCGCGCGGCGTGCTCGGCACCACCACTTTGAGCCCGGGCACGTGCGCGTAAAAGGCTTCGACGGACTGCGAGTGGTACAGCGCGCCATGGATGCCGCCACCCCACGGCATCCGGATCACGATCGGCACACCGTACGCGCCGTTCGAGCGATACCGGATGCGCGCAGCCTCGTCGACGATCTGCTCGAACGCGGGCGCACTGAAGTCCGCGAACTGCATCTCCGCCACGGGGAGCAGGCCGCCGATCGCCGCCCCGATCGCGATGCCCACGATCGAGGACTCCGCGACGGGTGTGTCGATGATGCGGTGCTTGCCGAACTCCTCGATGAAGCCGTCGGAGACGCGGAACACGCCGCCGCGAACGCCGACGTCCTCCCCCATCAGGATGTAGCGCTCGTCGCGCCGGAACTCGGCCAGCAGCGTGTCGTGCACCGCCTGCACATTGGTCTTCTCGGTCAACGATCCAACTCTATGTCCAGCGACGGGAAACGATCGGGCTGCCGCTCGCGCTGGATCGCGTACGTCGCAACGAAGATGTCCTCGCGGCTCGGCTTGGAGAAGTAGTCGCCGTCGACACCGACCGGCGTACGGTTCGCGCGGGCGGTGAGCGTGCGAGGTCCGACATCGAGGTGGTCGATGCCGCCCTGCATCTCGATGATCTGCTGGAGGATGTAGGCGGACGCGCCGCCGGGAAGATCCTCGTCAACGACGAGCAGCGCACCGGTCTTCTTCACCGACCCGACGATCGTGTGACCGACATCGAACGGAAGCAGCGTGCGCACGTCGACGATCTCGACGTCGATGTCCGCGGCCGCGAGATCCCGCGCCGCCTCGAGCGCGATCCGGCACAGAGCTCCGTATGTGACGATCGTCACGTCCGAGCCTTCGCGCAGCAGCTCCGGAACACCGAGCGGCAGGGTGTACTCGCCGATGTTCGACGGAACGCGCTCCTTCAGGCGGTACCCCGAGAGAACCTCGATCACCAGTGCGGGGTCGTCGCCGCGAAGCAGCGTGTTGTAGAAACCCGCCGCCTGCGTCATGTCGCGCGGCACGCACACGTGCATACCGCGGAGGGTGCCGAGGAGCATCTGCATCGGCGATCCGGTGTGCCAGATCCCTTGAAGGCGGTGGCCCTTGGTGCGGATGACGACCGGCGCCATCTGCCCCCCTGCGGTGCGGTAGCGCAGCGTCGCGAGGTCGTCCGACGCGAGCTGGAGCGCGAACAAGAGGTAGTCGACGTACTGGATGTCGACGATCGGGCGCAGCCCCCGCAAAGCGGCGCCGATGCCCTGGCCGAGGATCGTCGCCTCGCGGATCCCGGTGTCGGTGACGCGCAGCGCGCCGTGCTTCTCCTGGAGTCCCTCGTACACGAGATTCACGTCCCCGAGCCGGCCGACATCCTCGCCGAGGATGACGATGCGCGGGTCGCGCGTGAGGTTCGCGTCGAAGCAACGCAGCAGCACGAGTCGGCCGTCGACCGTTTCCGGCTTCGCGGGGAACTCGGGCGCGATCGGGCGGACGCGGAGCGGCGACCGGTCGGATTCGCTGAGAAGGTGTGAGTTGTAGCGGGCCTCGTTCTCTTCACGGTAGGTGCGAACGAACCGCGCGAGCTCGGCGCGCGCCGGGCCTTCGCGCCCCCGCAGCAGCGCGAGCGCGCGGAAGGCCGCGACGTAGACCGCGCGGTGGTTGAGCGGATCGCCCGCCTCGCGCAGCTCGCTCGCGAACGAGTCGAGCGGGACGCCGGACTCCGTCGCTGCGGCGGCGATGAGCGTGAGCGCCTCGTCTCGGCGACGAAGGATCGGCTCCTGGAACGTCGCGTATGCCTTCTCCCGGATCTGCTCGACCTCGGAGCGGTCGTGCTTCTCGAACTCGTCGAGCATCTCGGCGTCCGCGATCTCCTCGCGGATCATCCACTCGCGCATGCGCCGGATCGGGTCGGCCTCGACCTCGAAGGTCAGACGCTCTTTTGTCTTGTAGCGCTCGTGGCTGCCGCTGGTGGAGTGCCCCTGCGGCTGCGTCATCTCGATGACGTGCACGAGCGCGGGGACGTGCTCGCGCCGCACGCGCTCGGCGATGATCGCATAGGCATCGCAGAGCGCGACATAGTCCCAACCCTTCACGACCTCGATCTCGAATCCCGGGCCACCGTCGCGCCGCATGCCCGCGAGCGCCGCTGAAACGGAACTCTTCGTCATCTGGAGCTCGTTGGGGACCGAGATGCCGTAACCGTCGTCCCAGACGCTGATGAGGAGCGGGACCTGGAGGACGCCGACCGCGTTCACCGATTCCCAGAACAGGCCCTCGGCCGCAGCCGCGTTGCCGATCGTCGTGAAGCAGACCTCGTCGCCATTCCGCGAGAAGCCCTTCGCGGCCTCGCGAAGGACCGCGGAATCCCGGTACAGCTTCGACGCCCACGCCAGGCCGACCGACCGGGGCATGTGCGCGGCGACGGGTGAGAAGTCGGAACCGACCTGGACCGCGCCGAGGAGATCGCGCCAGTGGCCCTGCTCGTCGATGATGCGTGTCGCGTAGTGGTTCGACATCTGGCGCCCGCCGGAGAACGGATCTCGCGTCACGTCGGCGTCGGCGTAGAGCTGCGCAAAGTACTGCTGGAGCGTTGTGGTGCCCACCGCCAGCATGACCGTCTGGTCGCGGTAATAGCCGCTGCGCCAGTCGCCCGGACGAATGACGTGCGCCATCGCGAGCTGGGCGACCTCCTTGCCGTCGCCGAAGATCCCGAACGGAGCGCGTCCCGCCAGCACTTCACGCCGGCCGAGCTCGCTCGCGGCACGACTTCGCACGGCGAGGCGGTAGTCGGCGATGATCTGTTCGGCGCTGAGGGTGAGCTTGGCGCGTGGCGTCGTGATCGAGGGCCGCGAACGCGTCTTCACGCCGCCGTCAATGTTGCCAGTTTCCTTCACGCAGCGGCGGCCGCTTCGGCGCGGTCGAGGAACGGCAGAAGCGCAGCGAGGAACGCATCGGTCCGCTCGACTTGTGGAAGATGGCCGCAGTCATCGATGAGCTCGATGTGCGCCTGCGGCATCACGCCTTCTGCTTCCGCGGCATGCTCGACCGGCAGCACCCTGTCCTGCCGGCCCCAGACCACGAGCACCGGACCCGCGAAGCGCGACGCGAGCGTGACCCAGTGCTCGCGCAGCGACTGACGAACGCCGAAGATCGTCACGCCCGAACGGAGCGCGCGGACGAACTCGCCGAACGTCGGCAGGCCGTACCGCTCCGCCTCGTCGAACAGCGATGCCGGGATCCGGCGCGAGTCATAGAAACAGGTGCGCAGCACGTCGCGTGCTTGCTCCGGCCGCCCGAACACCCGCGACAGCGTGGGCACGCCGGGGAGCGTGCAGAGCCGCAGGAACAGCGCCACCTCGGTGCCCACGCCGCCGCCCGCGACGAGCGCGAGCGACCGAGTGCGCTCCGGCTGGCTGACCGCGGCGGTGAAGGCGACCGCGCCCCCCATCGAGTTGCCTACCAGATGCGCGGATCCGATGCCGAGCTCGTCCAGCAGCGCGTCGATGAACTTCGGATAGAACGGATCGCGTGGGCCGAAGTGACTGACGTTGCCGGGCGGATCGCTCTCACCGAAACCTGGAAGGTCGAAGGCGATGGTCCGGCGACCCGTTCTCGCGATCGGCGTCATCACCTCACGCCAGTTCTCGGCCCAGCCGCCGACGCCGTGGATCATCACGACCGGATCGCCGCTGCCCGCGTCGCCCTCTTCGAGGACACGTGTGCGAAGACCCATGACGCTCACCATCTTCGAACGGATCACGTCCATATACTGCGCTCGATGCTCTTCTACTACCTATGCACGCTCGGTGAGGAGCGGTACCGCGCGGCGTATCCCACGGGCGCTCAGAGCAAGGACGCCGACGTGTACAAGTGGGTCACGATGCATTCGGGCTCGCCGGCGGTCTGCCAGCAAGAGCACCCCGGCGCGCATCGCTGGCGGCCCGACGAGGGCGGCGATGAGGAGCGGGTGGTCCGCAGCTACTCGGTGCTGCAGTGGGACAAACACGGATTCGACCTCGAGAAGCGCAAGCCCGATGTCGGCGATCAATTCGATTCACCCTGGGGCCCGTCGATCGTGATCGAGCGCGCGGAGGATCCAGCGACGGGCACCTATCTATTGCTGCGCATCTTTCCTCACGGCTACAAGGGCAAGGAAGGCGAAACGGGGATCCAGCGGAACGACATCCCGAAGCAGTTCGCGGGAAAGGTCTAGCGCGCTCTAGCTGCTCTCCGCGTTCGCGTGCGTCCGGTGCGCCTGATGGTGAAGGTGCGCATGCTCGTCTTCCTTCTCCTTCGGCGGGTAGAAGAGGCCCGCGACGTAGAACCGCGACGGCGCCTGAGCGTATGACGACAGCAGCAGATGCACGTCGTACTTCGCGAAGAGCGCCGTACCCCACGTCTCGCGGAAGCGCGTCGCCCACTGCGGCCCGTACCGCTCGCGACTGAGGCGCGCCATCTCATGGAGCTCCCAGTCGAGCACAGGCAGCTCATGGGTCTCGATGCAGTCCTCACTGGCACAGCGGAAGCGAAGCCGGAGTGGCAGGTGAAGCACGTCGCCGTCCGGCTCGGGGCGCACGAATCCGATCGTCGCCGCGCGATCGCGCGCCAGCGTCTGCAGCGACTCGAGCGATGCGTAGAGGTTCGGCCGCACGAATGGCCAGCGCAGGCGCCACGCGTCCTTCGCGTCGACGTAGGCCGTCGCGGTCACTTCACCGTCCACGTTCACCGTCTCGGGTCGCACGTCGCGCTCGTCCCGAAGCGTGCGCGCGTGGATCCAGGACCAGCGCAGCAGCGGTGGATCGGTGTCGTTCCCCTTCCACGGAAAGGGCGATAGGCGAAGCAGGCGACCGCTTTCTCGATCCACGCCGATGACCGATGCGCGCTCGACCGGGAACTCATTGGCCGCGATCGTTTTGGCGATCGCTAGGACGTCGTGTTCCGCCCTCGCGTCCTCGATCTGCGGTTCGCTCACGTCGTCACAATACGGGCGTATGCGTGATGGCCTCGCGCGCGAGTTCCCCGAAGCCGGACGGGCCGTCGCATGGACGCGAGCACGCATCGGTCCGATCGGTCCGCGGTCTGAGCCTGTCGTTTGGGCGGCGATATCGGGGATCGGCGCCGGCTTCCTCGTCAGCGACATCGCGCAGGTCGTCGTCGGGCTCACGAGCCGCGCAGTGCAGTCCGCGCAGAGCCCACTGCCGTTCAACCTCTTTCCTCTGGTGACGATCGCGGGAAGCGCCGCGGCGGCGGCCGTGGCGCTCGGTGCCGGCGGCCCTCTCGCCCTCGCGATCGAGCTCGCATACCACGCGCTCGGGGTCGCGCTCAGGATCCCCGGGGTTACGACGTTCTGCGAGCGGTCAGGCGGCGCCTTCCCGACCGGGCCGGGTCCCGATCAGTGCACCGCGTTTGGCTTCCTCGCATCCCTATGGCCGGAGTTCGTCGGCATCGGTCTGGGTATCGCGTTCGCGCGCGCGATCACGACGCGGGGCAGCGGCATCAACTCGCTGCTTCGGATCGCGGGCAGCCTGGCCATCGCACTCACGATCCTGAGCCAGCTGTGGGCCGCCACGGTCGCTCAGACCGCGAACGCACTGACGAGCGGGCTCACGATCGCGGCGGGCATGGCCGCGGCTGCTGTCGCGGCAGGCGTCGTCGCCGCGCAGCTACCGCTTGGCGTGCGGAACGCCGCGATCGTCGGCGGCATCTGGCTTCTGCCGTGGCTAGGGCTGCAGCTTCCACTCGGCCTGCAGAGCCTCGGGCCCACCCTCCCCGCCGAGTTCGTCGCGTCGATCATTGTGACCGTCGTCGCTCCGCCGATCGCCGCCGCCTTTCTGGTGCTGAGCGCCGTGATCGCATCGCGGGCGCGGTTCATCCCGCGCGATGTTGCGTAGCATCGAACGATGACCATCGACGAGAAGGAGCTGGCCCTTGCCGCGGAACATCCGCGCGGCACCGAGCGCCGCCGGCTCCTCCCCTACCGCAACGCGCTGAACGACGCGGTGGCGTACGCAGCGCTAGCGGAGGCAGATCGCGACGCGATCGTCCGCTGGACCGAGGTGCGGCGCCGGATCCGCGACACGATCGGCCTCGACAACGATCCCGCGAATCTTGCGGACCCGCTCCTCCCGTACGACCGACTGCGCGCGCACGTCCTCGAGGGCGAGCGCATCGCCGCGCGCCGCACCGTCTTCAACGATCCGGGCGGGGATCTCCTCGAGGTCGTCGCGGTGCTGCGGGCCACGCCAAACGGGAGCGGCTAGCGACCAGCCACAGACGCGGCCGAGGCGAACACGGCGACACCGTTCACGACCGCGTGAAGTGCGACGCACGGATAGAGGCTGCCAGACCGGCTCCGGAGATATCCGAGACCCAGACCGGTGACGAGCACCCACGGCAGATCGACGACCGCGCCGTGAGCTAGCGCGAAAGCGACCGCGCTGCCGACGATGGCGACCGGTTGCCCGAAGGACTCGAGGAGGCGAAAGCCGAGACCGCGGCAGGCCGCCTCCTCGACGATCGGCACGAACAAGGCGATCGCGAGCGCGTTCGCGATGAACGCGCCTGCCCGCGTCGGATCCCAGAACTGCGGCACGGCCTGCTCTCGCGCGCCGTGCCCGAGCACGATCTCGAGGGCGAACGAGGTCGCGTAGATGGCGGCGAGCGCCGCGCCCGCGATGCGCGTTGCAGAGGGCCACGACACCGGCCATCGCAAGGCGAACGCATCGCGCAGCGGCAGGCCGCGAGCGACCCCGAGGAGCACGAGCAGGATGACCCCGTCGAACGCGAGGGTGAAGATCGCGGTCGACCAGCGGAAGAGGAGATCTGGCTGGGCGCCGTCGCCGCCAGCGGCAAACCGCGCGCCGTACCCCAGCGCCGCGATCGTGGCGATGAGGGCCATCCACGCGGCGAGCCGCCGGCCGTCGCGCGGCGTGTTCAGACCGTCGCGCGGCGCGTTCAGGCGGTCGCGGCCATCGCGCGGAGCGGCGCGAGCAGCTCGAGCGCGCGATCCATCTCCTCCGCCGTGTTGAAGTAGTGCGGCGACAGGCGCACCAGGCCGGGCCGGCTGTCGCAGATGACGCCCATCGCGCGTAGCGCATCTACGACGCTCTGCGGCTCTGGATGCTCGAGCGTGACGATGGCGGTCCGCTCGGCCGCGACGCGCGGGCAACGCACCGTCCAACCCTGCGCGATGGCTCCCTCGACGAGGCGCTGCGACAGCAGCATGTGGCGCTCCCGGACCGTGGCCACGCCGACCTTCGCGAGAAGCGCGAGACCCGCGCGCGCGGCGTAGATGGCAGCGACGGCCGGTGTTCCGTACTCGAACCGGCGAGCACCCGCGCCATACGCGAGATGCTCGACGTCGAACGCGAACGGATCCATCACGCCCCACCACCCGACCGCGCTCGGCCGTGCGCGCTCCGCGACCTCGCGCCGCGCGTAGAGGAACGCGATGCCCGGTCCGCCCATGAGCCATTTCAGCGTGCCGCCAACGAGGTAGTCGATCCCCGACGCGTGAACGTCGAACGGGAATGCGCCGATCGACTGGTACGCGTCGACGACGAGGACCGCGCCCTTCCGGTGGCAGATCTCGGCGAGCGCGCGAACATCCTGGATCCAGCCGGTCGTGAAGTAGACGTGGCCGGTGCAGACCGCCGCGGTGCGCTCGTCGATCGCGCGCTCGAACAGCTCGAGTGGCATGCGAACACGGTCGGGACTGTGGATGAACTCGACGCGCGCTCCGCGATCTTGGACCGCGAGGAACGCGTGGCCGTCCGTCGGGAAATCCAGATCAGAGACCACGACCTTGGGACGCTTCGAGTAGTCGAACGTGCTCGCGATCCCGACCAGACCAGCGGAGACGTTCGGCTCTATCGCGATCTCATCCGTGGTCGTGCCAAGCACGACGGCGAGGTCTTCGCGCAGCGCCTGGTACTCGCCGATCCAGTGGTCGTACCAGGCTCGCCCGCCGAGCTCGGTCCACTCGCGCGCGAAGCGCTCGATCCTCTCGCGACCCGATGTCGGGAGCGGAGTGAGCGAACAGTTGTTGAGGTACACGAGCTCCCGCGTTATCGGGAACTCGTCGCGCCAGCGGCGCTCCTGCTCATCCATCTGCCGGCCGTAAGCGTAACGGTGATTGAAGCGACGCTTGAGCGCTTGACCACGGGAGTAGAACTAGCGCTTCAGCGGTGGCGTAAGCGGGAGGTGCCGAGCCGGACGATCTCAGCTGGTCGGGAAGTCGCAACGGAAAAGAGGGAGACACTCATGAGGCGCGTTCTCGTACTCGTAACTGTCGCGGCACTGGTGGGACTGTTACCGGGCTCGGCCGTTGCAGACGACAACAACAAGGTGCAGGCCGTGCCGTTCACGTTCGTTGGCACAGCCGCCGAGTGCAGCCCGTCGCCGGCCGGAAGCCGGATCGTGACGGCAGCGTGGCTCGGCGGAATGGGCCTGCCGGACAACGGTGGCCCGAACGCAACGACGCCGAACGATCCGCACACGGGACTCTTGCTCTCGAAGAACGGGCCCACGGCCGACTGTTCATCGTCCGGCGCGCGGATCACCGGCGTGCAAGGCATGACGGTGGACGCGGCCTTCACGCTCGGCTTTGAGTACCGCAACGGCGGGCACTGCGGCGCTGGAGCGCCCCGCTTCAACGTCGTGGCGAAGCTGGGGACAGCAGCCGAGACCTTCCACTTCGTTGGCGGGTGCTCGAACGAGACCACTCCAATAGGTGCTACCCAGGACCCGACGCAGTGGACTCGCGTGATGTTCCAGACATCGAACCCGGCCGAGTCGTTCCCGGTCATCCCCGTCGGCAGCAAGATCGTGTCGATCTCGATCCTGTATGACGAGGGCACTGACACGGCGAACAACGACACACAGGGCGTCGGACTCGCCGTCATCGACAACATCTGGATCAATGGCAAGCTCATCACGAGCGGGCCGAGCGGCAA
>DATDEH010000056.1 GCA_036523395.1 Candidatus Limnocylindria bacterium
TCGCTTCCTCTACGACGGTTGGCAGCGCGCTGTCGAACGCTCGCGCGGTTGGGCATCGAGCACGCCGGGCTGAGGACTACTCCTTAGGCACGCGCTCCGGGAAGTCGGACATGATCCCGTCGACCGACCAGTTGCGGAACGCCGCGATCTCCTTCGGATCGTTCACCGTCCAGGCATTCACCTTCAGCGACGCCGCGTGCGCGGCCCGGATCAGCTCCGATGTCACGTATGCGCGATTCGGGTGCAGCGCCCAGAGCCCGAGCGCCCGCGCGCTCGCGAGCAGCGCCGCGCGGTCCGGCGAATCCGAAAAGAGGAACGCGCGGCGCACGGTGGGCGCCGCGGCCCTCGCGCCTTCGAGCGCCGACCACCAGAAGCTGGACACGTACGCGTCGGAAGAGCCGCGTCCCGCAAGGCGCTTCGCGACGCTCGCGCCCGTGTCGCGCGCGCGGGTCTCGTCCTTTTCACACTTCAGCTCGACGTTCACGGCCATGCGACCGCGGCAGAAGTCGAGCACCTCGTCGAGGGAGAGCGACGACTTCTCCGTTGGGCGATCGTGCGTGATGAGCAGCCGGCCGTCCCGTGTGAGCCACACGTCCGTCTCGACCTCATCGCAGCCGAGCTCGAGCGCCTTCTGGAACGACGCCATGGTGTTCTCGGGGGCATGACCCATCGCCCCTCGGTGTCCTATGCGGCGCATAACGCGATTCTGCCTTGCCGCTCAGCGCGTCACTACTGTTGACCTCTTGAAGCTCGGTTCAGCGTTGATCGTCGCCGTCCTGGTTGCCTGCGCGGCTCCGGCGCCGACGCCGAGCGCCTCGCCCGCGCCGGTGGTCCGCGCGGCCCTCCGGAACGTGATCCTCCAGCCCGCTGACCTCGCGGCGGAGTACGTGATGGAGAAGGACGAGGAGATGACACCCGACGACCTCGCGAACGGTCTGGGCGCGACGCAGGCCGAGCTGAAACAGCGACTCGCGGTCGGCTACGTGCGAACGTTCGTCAGGAACGGCGACCCATTCGTCTGCTGCGCGGTCGACTCCATCCTCGTCGCGACGGCCGATGAAGGGGCAGCGGTCGCGACGGCCAACGAGTTCCGCAAGAGAGCGCTCGAGCTCGGGTCGATCGAGACGGCTCTGGGCGACACCGTCGGCGACGAAGCGCGCGCATTCACATTTCAGCAGCCGACAGGCGACGGGTATTTGATCACGCTCACGGTCCTATTTCGCTACGCCAACGTCGTCGATGCGGTCGAAGTCACAGGACAGCCCGGCTCATTCGAACGCCCGTACGTCCTCGAGCTCGCGAAGAAGCAGCTCGAGCGGCTCCGCGCGGACGCCCAGAAGCGCTGATGCCAGACTGGACCGCGCGGCGATGAAGTTCCCCATCTTCGACATGGAGCGCATGCAGTCCACCTGGGAGCACCGGGTGAAGTACGACCTGTCCGAGTCAGGCGTCGAGGCCATGACGCTCGAAGAGATCGCGCGTGATCAGAAAGAGCTCATGCGCTCGAAGCTCGGCTACGCCGAGGGCGTGGGCCGCGAGCAAACGCGCGCGCTCATCGCGGGATTCCATTCCGGAAGCGACGCGAAGAACGTGCTCATCACGACCGGGACGAGCGAGGCCAACTTCCTCGCGCTCTTGACGCTCGTCTCGCCCGGCGACGAGGTCGTCGTCGTCATGCCGAACTACATGCAGGTGCACGGCATCGCTCAGGGCCTCGGCGCGCGTGTGCGCGAGGTGTGGCTGCGCGAGGAGCGTAGCTGGCGGATCGATCTCGACGCGCTCGCGGCTGCGGTGAACCAGCGCACGAAGCTCATCTGCGTCTGCACCCCGAACAATCCGACCGGCCAGGTGCTGTCGCACAGCGAGATCGATCGCGTCGTGGCGATCGCCGCGAAGCACGGAGCGTGGATCCTGTCCGACGAGGTCTACCGCGGCGCCGAGCTCGACAGCGTGGAGAGCGCGTCGTTCTCAGGGCGCGGCGAGCGGATCGTCGTCACGGGCGGGCTCTCCAAGGTGTACGGGCTACCGGGCCTGCGCATCGGATGGCTCGTCGCCTCCGAAACGGAGGTCCAGAACGCGCTTCGCCTCAAGGACTACACGACGATCGCGCCGGCGACGGTGTCCGAGTCCCTGGCCGAGATCGCCCTCGAGCGGCGTGACGAGTTGCTGAAGCGGGCGCGCTTCATCCTCGGGGAGCGCTGGCCGAAGCTCGAGGACTGGGCGGCAACGCACTCGCGCGAGCTCCACTGGACGGTTCCGCAGGCAGGGGGGATCTGTTTCTTCAGCTACCGCTTCCCGCTCGAGTCGATGGCCCTCGTCGATCGGCTCATCCGCGAGTATTCGACGATGGTGGTCCCCGGCATCCACTTCCGCGCCGAGCGGCACCTGCGCATCGGCTACGGCATGGAGTCGCGGATCCTGCACGCCGGCCTCGCGGCGATCGACCGCTTGCTCACCTCGCTCGGGGACTGAACCGGCCGCGGCGCCATACTCTTGCTCGCCCAGCAGGGCAGCACACGGAGGTAGTTCATGACGATCACCGTCGGCCTTCTGCTCGCGCTCATCGCGCTCGTCTGCGGCATCCTCATGCTCGTCTCGGGCCGCTGGTCGAAGTGGCCGCTCGCGGCTATCGCGATCATCTGCCTGGCGCTGAACCAGAGTGGTCTCATAAAGCTCTAAAAGGGCCTCCTGGGCGTCCGGGAGGCTTCCGGACAGGCGACCGAGCGCCCTAAGATGCGCCCACAAATGGCGGCTCGTCCGCTGCATCTCTTCGAGGCCGGTGTGGTCACGGAGACGCGCTTCGCGGGGATGGCAGCCGCTCCCGGCGCGCTCTCCGAGCACTTCGTTCGACGACTCGGACCGGAGAAGCACGTCCGAGTTCCGTTCAACCCGCGCGACCGCTGGGTGAGCGCGGCGCGCGAGGCCTGCCGCACCCTCGGCGAGGCCATCGGGTCGTCGATGCGCTCCGGCGCCGCCTGCGCGGTGCTCGGCGGCGAATGCACCCTCATCGCGGGCAGCCTGGCGGGTGCGCTCCCGGTCGAGCCCGAGCTGGCGCTCGTGTACTTCGACGCCCACGGCGACTTCAACACGCTCGCGACGACGCCGTCCCACTACGTCGGCGGCATGTGCCTGGCGCACGTCTGCGGCCGCTCGGTCGCGCCGCTCCTGTGGCCGGGCTCGCACAAGATCGCCGAGGACCACGTCGCGCTCGTCGGCGGGCGCGCTCTAGACGCTGGCGAGCGGACGAATCTCGACCGCTCGAAGGTCACGCGCATCCGCTTCGACTCCGAGCAGGCGGACACCGCGGGCGTCATCGCCTTCGCGCGCAAACGGAGGATCTGGCTGCACGTCGACATCGACGTGGTCGATCCGGCCGAGGTCAGCGCGGTCGTGTTCCCCGCCCCCGGTGGCGTGTCGCTGGCGCTGCTCGGCGAGACCATCGCGTCGCTCGCATCCATTTCCGATGTCCGTGGCTTCGAGCTCTGCGGGTACGACGCCCGACAGGATCCGGGCGGCAAGCTCCCGAGCGCGATCGCAGACCTGTTCTCAGTCTTCCGATCGAAGGTCCTCGCCTAGCATCATCGCGTGCCCACGCGGTTAGTCGACCTCACGCTGACGCTCAAGGACGGACTCCGCACGTGGGACATCAAACCGCCGTTCACGATGCTGCCGTACATGAACGCCGCGACGTTCAAGCTCGGCTTCTCCACGAAGCTCCTCATCATGGAAGACCACACCGGCACCCACGTCGATGCGTCGCTCCACTTCTACGACGGCGTGCGGCGCACACCGCGCGGTGCATCGATTGCGGAGCTGCCGCTCGAGAAGCTGTACGGCGACGCGGTGTGCATCGACGTGAGCGCGAAGCGCGCCGACGAGCCTGTGACGGCGGAGATGCTCGCGGCCGCGGTCGACAAGCAGCATGTCGAGATCCGTAAGGACGACATCGTGCTCGTGCGGTTCTGGTCGGGCACCTGGGGCGGCGATGCCTTCCTCGGGGCGCGCGGCCTCACGAAGGAAGCCTGCGAATGGCTCGTCGAGCGCGACGTGAAGTGCGTCGGCGTCGATCATCCGAACCTCGAAGGGCGCGTCGCGGAAGAGCTTGGCAATGCTGAGTGCCCGGGACACGTGCTGCTGCTCCATCCCGATCGCCAGATCCCGATCATCGAGAACCTCGTCGGACTCAAGGGCCTGCGCGGAAAGCGCTTCCGTTTCTTCGGGCTACCGCTCAAGATGGACGGCGCGACCGGATCGCCGATACGCGCGGTCGCGCTGATCGATGATTAGCCCTTCGGCGCAAGCCACGATCGGAACATGGATCGGCCTCGGCTCTATGCCGCTTCGGTCGCGCTCGCCGTCCCAGCCGCGGTATTCGCGCTTAACGCGCTCGTGTCGTATCGCGAGCGCGGTTTCGTCGAGCTCTTCGATCTACCGGCAGCGATCGCGTTCGCCATCCCGTCGTTCTGGTCGGCCGCGGCTCGCGACCAGCGCTCCACGGCGCGGTCGCTCTGGTGGCGGTCTACCTGGTGACCGCGCTCGCCGGCGGTGTTCTCGCGTTCGTCTCGTACTGGGTCGCCACGCTGGTGCTCGCGCTGCAGGCCCTGCCCGTCATTCGCGACGCGCGGGCCCGCAGCGCGGTCTAATCGTCAGTCGGCGTCGTGCGTGGTCGCCAAGGTGAGATCGCCCAGCCAGGCCTCGAGATCGCGACCGACTTTGTCGGTCGGGACCGTCGCGCTCTTCGACACACGGAGATGCCGCGGCGGCTCGGGAAGCGCACGCTGCGCCCAGTGCTTTCCACTCCCCGGCTCACGCCACTGGATCACCGCTGTCATCTGAGTCTCCTTACACGTCGCTGTAGAGATGGAACTCGTACGGGTGCGGCCGCAGGGCCACCTGCTTAGCGCTTGCACGTTTGAAGCCTAGCCACTCCTCGATGAGGTCCTCGGTGAAAACGCCCCCGCGCATGAGGAAGTCGCGGTCCGCGTCGAGCGCGTCGAGGACCTCCTCGAGTGAGCCCGGCGTCTGCTTGACGGAGCGGTGCTCGCCTTCGTACAGGTCCTCGTCGATCGGGGTCGGCGGCTCGATCTGGTTGATCACGCCGTCGAGGCCGGCCATGAGGCACGCGGAGAACGACAGGTATGGGTTGCATGACGGGTCCGGCGCGCGGAACTCGAGGCGCCGCGCCTCGGGCTTGTCGAAGTACGTCGGGATGCGCACGCAGGCCGACCGGTTGCGCTGCGAGTAGACGAGGTTGATCGGCGCCTCGTAGCCCGGCACGAGCCGGCGGTACGAGTTCGTCGTCGGAGCTGCGAACGCGAGGATCGCGGGCGCGTGCTTCAGGAGCCCGCCGATGTAGTGGCGCGCCGTCTCCGACAGGAGCGCGTAGCCGCCCTTGTCGTAGAAGAGGTTGCGGCCGTCCTTCCACAGGCTCTGATGAGTGTGCATGCCCGACCCGTTGTCGCCGTACAGCGGCTTGGGCATGAAGGTCACGACGTAGCCGTTCTTCGCCGCGACGTTCTTCGCGATGTACTTGTACTTCAGGACCTTGTCCGCGGTCTCGACCATCGTGCCGAAGCGGATGTCGATCTCCGTCTGACCGGCGGTGCCGACCTCGTGGTGATGCACCTCGACGGCGATGCCCGACGCGATCATCGCGCGGACCATCTTCGAGCGCAGGTCCTGCAGCTTGTCGGCCGGCGGGACCGGGAAGTAGCCCTCCTTGAAGCGCGGGCGGTGCGCCAGGTTCGGCGTCCCGTTCGACCCCGAGTTCCAGATGCCTTCCTCTGAGTCGATGTAGTAGAAGCCGAAGTTCGCGCTCTGGTCGAAGCGGAGCGAGTTGAAGATGTAGAACTCGATCTCCGGTCCCCAGTACGCGATGTCCGCGATGCCGGTCGTCGGCAGGAACGCCTCCGCCTTCTTCGCGACATACCGCGGGTCGCGCGAGTACGGCTGGCGCGTGATCGGGTCGATGACATCGCAGACGATGTCCATCGTCCTCACCTCGAGCACCGGGTCGATGAACGTCGAGGTCGCGTCCGGCAAGAGCAGCATGTCGCTCTCGTGGATGTGCTGGAACCCACGGATCGACGAGCCATCGAAGCCGATGCCGTCGACGAAGAGACCCTCTGAGAGCTCTTCGACCGGGATCGAGAAGTGTTGCCATGTGCCGGGCAGGTCGACGAAGCGGAGGTCGACGATCTGGACGCCTTCCTTCTTCGCCATCGCCAGTACGTCTTTGGGTGAGGTCTTCGGGGTGGGCGGCGCGGCGGTCGCGGGGCGCTCGCGCTCGATGGTCAACGTCATCGGTCAACTCCCCACACGTGTTGTTGACCGAGAGCATCCCGCGCGAGTCCCTTCGGGTGAACGGGGCCTGGGTTTCGCTTGGGTTGTGGAACGGTGCCTACCGCTCATCGCAGGGGGAGAACCCCCTGCAACCCCAGATATGTAAGTTGACACTTTCGTAAGTGTGTGCTCACATGTGGACATGGAAGCCGCGATCCGCGCCATCGCCGAGCCCCGCAGGCGGGAGATCCTTCGCCTGGTCTGGACCTCGGAGCTCGCGGCAGGCGTGATCGCCAGCCACTTCGACGTGACCCGCCCGGCGATCTCGCAGCACCTGCGCGTCCTGAAGGAGGCGGGCCTGGTGAGCGAAAGACGAAGCGGCACCAAGCGCCTGTACCGGGCGCGGCCCGAGAGCATCGCGCAATTGCGTGCCTACCTTGAGTCGTACTGGGACGAGAACCTGCGGCTGCTGAAGCAGGCGGCGGAGCAGGACGAGCAAAGGGGGACCCGTCGTGACCGTCGACACAAAGGCAATTGAGAAGGTCATCACCATCGCCGCGCGTCCGGAGACCGTCTTCCGGCTGCTGACCGACCCGAACGAATACGTCCGCTGGAAGGGGAAGATCGCGCAGTTCGAGCCGCGACCGGGCGGGAAGTTCCACGTCGACTTCCAGAACGAGAAGGACATCGTCGACGGCCGATTCGTCGAGGTGATCCCCTCACGGCGCGTCGTCTTCACCTGGGGCTGGAAGGACAGCCCGGTCGTCCCGCCGGGCTCGAGCACGGTCGAGATCGACCTTGAGCCGGACGGCCAGGGCACGCGACTCCGACTCGTGCATCGCGGCCTCCCGGACGGCGCGCTCGCGTCGCACACCGAAGGTTGGGACTACTTCCTCCCGCGGCTCATCAACGTCGCCGAGGGCCGCGACGTGGGCACCGACACCGGGCATCACACCGCTGCCAAGACGCAGGAATAGAAAGGGGACACAGGACATGGCGTATCCCGTCACGCACTTCGAGGTCATTGGGAAGGACAACAAGAAGCTCCGCGACTTCTACGCCAAGGCGTTCGATTGGAAGCTCACCGAAGCTCCCGAGGACTACGCGATGGTCGACACGGGCGCCAACGGGCACGGCATCAACGGCGGCATCGGTCCATCGCGCACCGGCAAGAGCAGCGTGACCTTCTACATCGAGACCGAGGATCTGAAGGGCACGCTCGCGAAGGTCGAGAAGCTCGGTGGGAAGACGGTCATGCCGCCGATGAAGGCGGGCCCCGTCGAGCTCGCGATGTTCGCGGACCCCGAGGGCAACGTCATCGGCCTCGCCAAGGGAATGTGACCACGCACTAGTTCCCGCGCCGCGCAAAGGTCCGTGAAGAGCGGCCCCTTTGCGCGGCGCCTAGAACCGAACCGAAACCGAGGGCTCCCGATGCGCTACTGACCGGGGCGCGCCCGCTGCGCAGGCTACGGGCATGGAAAACATCAGCGCTGGCGACACCGCCTGGCTCCTCGCGTCCGCCGCACTCGTCATGCTCATGACACCCGCGCTCGGCTTCTTCTACGGCGGGCTGGTCCGTCGCAAGAACGTCCTCGCGACGATCATGCACAGCTTCTTCATCCTGTGCCTGATCAGCGTGCAGTGGGTGCTGTGGGGGTACTCGCTGGCGTTCGGTCCCGATCACGGCGGTCTCATCGGGGGGCTCGATTGGCTATCGCTTCGGGGCGTCGGACAGACGCCGAACCCCGACTACGCGCCGACGGTCCCGCACCTCGGCTTCATGGTCTTCCAGATGATGTTCGCAGTCATCACGCCCGCGCTCATCACCGGCGCCTTCGCGGAGCGCAAGCGCTTCAAGGCCTTCGTCGTGTTCACACTCCTGTGGGCGACGTTCGTCTATGACCCCGTCGCGCACTGGGTTTGGGGCACGGGTGGCTGGCTCCGCGAGCTCGGCACGCTCGACTTCGCGGGCGGCACCGTCGTGCACATCACCAGCGGTGTCTCCGCGCTCGTCGCGGCGCTCGTGCTCGGTCGGCGCAAGGGTCTTGGCATGGAGCCGATCGAGCCGCACGACGCGACCATGACCGTCCTCGGCGCCTCGCTCCTCTGGTTCGGCTGGTTCGGATTCAACGCCGGCAGCGCGATCAACGCGGGCGGTCTCGCCGCGAACGCCTTCGTCGTCACCAACACCGCCGCGGCCATGGCCGCGCTCACCTGGATGACCGTCTCGTGGCTGCACAAGGGCGCGCCGAGCGTCCTCGGTGCCGCGGCCGGCGCGGTCGCCGGTCTCGTCGCGATCACGCCGGCATCCGGCTTCGTCGATGTCTCGGCCGCGATCCTTATCGGCCTCGGCGCCGGCACCTTCTGCTACGTCGGGATCCAGGTCACCAAGCGACTGCGAGTCGACGACGCCCTCGATGTCTTTGGAGTGCATGGCATCGGAGGCATGTGGGGCGCGCTCGCGACCGGCATCTTCGCGACCGTCGCGGTGAACGCGGCCGGCAAAGACGGCCTCGTGTTCGGCAACCCGGGACAGCTCGGGGTGCAGGCGATCGCCGTCCTCGCGTCCGTCACATATTCCGCGGTCATGACCTTCGTGATCCTGAAGCTCATCGATGTCTTCGTAGGACTGCGCGTACCGGAGAGCGAAGAGGTCCTCGGTCTCGACGCGTCGCAACACCGCGAAGCCGCGTACACGATCTAAGGGAGGTAGACATGGAACTCGCAGCCTTCGCATCGTTCGCGGTCCTGGTGGTGGCTTGGCTGATCGCCCCGACCAAGGGCGAGGTCGTCCACATCGAGTCGGTCAAGAAGCCGGCCGAGGCCGCACAGGCCGCTTAACACCCAACGGTCGCATCGCGGACGCGCGGCTCCAACGGTCGCGCGTCCGCTGATCGCAGGGGGAGAACCCCCTGTCTCATCGCAGGGGGAGAACCCCCTGCAACCCCCCTAAAGGGTACGAAGTACACTCGACGAACAATTGAATACGACGGGGGAGCGCCCACGGGGCGCTGAGAGTGCGGTGAACCGCAGACCCCAGAACCTGATCTGAGTAATGTCAGCGTAGGGAGTCGGAACGCGTGAGACCTCGCTGCGGCGCTCGGATGCGCCGCTTTTTTGTTTCTTGAAAGCCGTTGTGATCGCGCATGGTGACGTCGATCCGGACGATCGCGCGCATCTCGCGGGCGCCGAGCTCGTCGTGGCCGCCGATGGCGGGACGCTCGCGCTCGAGCGCTGGGGTTTCGTCCCCCACGCGATCGTGGGCGACCTCGATTCGCTCGGAGTGGACCGCGCCGCCGACTACGCCGCCCAAGGAGTCACGGTGGTCCCCTACTCGCCCGAGAAGGACGAGTCGGATCTCGAGCTCGCGATCGCCTACGCCACCGCAGCCAAGGCGGATGACATCGTGCTGCTCGGCAGTCTCGGCGGCGCGCGTTTCGATCACGAGATCGCGAACACGCTGCTCATCGCGGCCGACATCTACCGCGGACGCAGGCTGCGCGCGGTCCGCGGCAAGGTGACCGTGCGCGCGCTGCACGGCGGCGAAGGGCTCGAGCTTGACGGCGCTGCCGGTGACCTCGTGACCCTGCTCGCGGTCAGCGGCGACGCCTCCGGCGTCCGCACTCAGGGGCTGAAGTACCCGCTGGCCGGCGAGGTGCTGCACTTCGGTGCCGCGCGCGGTCTCTCCAACGTCGTGATGTCCGCAGGCGCCACGGTCTCATGTGACCGCGGCGTGCTGCTCGTCATCGAAACAGCAAGTGGAGGTGTCTCGTGAGCTCGCGAGTGTCCTGGCGAACGGTGGACATCGTCGTGACGGCGGCGATCGCAGTCGCATTCGGCGTGGTGTTCTGGGCCTGGAACGCGTTGTGGGCGGCAGCGACTCCCGCATTCCTCGCCGTCCCGCCCGCGCAGAACATCCTGTACGGAACCTGGCTCGCGGCGGGTGTCGTCGCGGGTCTGGTCGTGCAGAAGCCCGGCGCCGCGCTCTTCGCCGAGCTCGTCGCGGCCAGCGTCTCGCTCATTCTCGGATCGCAGTGGGGTCTCGACGCCGCGCTCTCCGGTCTTTTCCAGGGTGCCGGCGCCGAGCTCGCGTTCGCGCTCTTCCGGTACCGACGCTGGCACTTCACGGCGGCGCTGCTCGCCGCGGCCCTCGCGGCCATCGGCGCGTGGATCCACGACACGCCGCTGTACTACGCGGAGCTGCCGCTCACCGATCAGCTCGTGATCGGCGCTTTCATGCTCATCTCCGCGATCGTCATCGCGGGCGTGGGCTCGTGGTGGCTGACCCGCGCGCTCGTGCAGACCGGCGTGCTCGCGCAGTTCCCATCGGGTCGGTCCCAGCAGCGCATCTAGAGTCCCTCGCGTGACCATCAGCGCGGGCGCGGCGATCGAGGCCAAGGGCTGGGGCTGGCGCCATCCTGGGCGCGAGGCCTGGGCGGTGCGTGGCCTCGACCTGCACGTCGATCCCGGCGAGCGCGTGCTCCTGCTCGGCGCGTCCGGCGCCGGCAAGAGCACGCTGCTCGGGGCGCTCGCGGGCCTCCTCGATGCCAGCGGAGGCGGCGAATCCGAAGGCGAGCTCCGCGTGGACGGTCGGCTGCCTCACGCTGCGCGCGACGCGATCGGCATCGTGTTCCAGGATCCCGAGACGCAGCTCGTCATGGCGCGCGCCGGGGACGACGTCGCGTTCGGGCTCGAGAACCACTGCCTTCCAACGGCGGCGATCTGGCCACGCGTGCACCGCGCCCTTGCGCAGGTGCACTTCCCGTATCCCGAGGACCGCCCAACCGCGGCCCTGTCGGGGGGCGAGAAGCAGCGCCTGGCGATCGCCGGTGCGCTTGCGCTGCGGCCACGTCTGCTGCTGCTCGACGAGCCGACCGCGAATCTCGATCCCGACGGAGCGCAGACGGTGCGCGACACGCTCACTGAGCTGAGGGAGATGACGCTCGTGCTCGTCGAGCACCGCATCACGGAGGCGCTGCCGCTCGTCGATCGCGTAGTCGTCATCGAGGCGGGCGGCGGTGTGGTCGCGGATGGCTCACCCCAGGAGATCTTCGCGCGCCACGGCCCGCGGCTCGCCGAGCTCGGCGTCTGGGTACCCGGTCCGCCGCCGGCAGGCCCGATCCCACGCACGAAGTTCGGCCCTGAGCTCGCGCGCGCTGACGACGTCGCATTCCGCTACCCGGGTGCCGAAACCTGGGCGCTCGGCGGCGTCGACCTTGCCGTGCGCGCGGGCGAAGCCCTCGCGGTCACCGGACCGAACGGGTCTGGGAAGTCGACTCTTGCCCTCATCATCGCGGGGCTGCTGCGACCTGCGCGGGGACGTGTGGCGCTCGAGGACGCCGAGCCGTGGTCGCTTCCCGCGCGCCGGCTCGTCACGCGTGTCGGCACGGTCTTCCAGGATCCCGAGCATCAGTTCGTCACCGGTCGAGTGGACGAGGAGCTCATGGTCGGCCCGCTGCGTGCGGGGCGCTATGCGCCCGACGCACGGCGGATCGCGATGGACCTGCTCGAACGGCTGCGACTCACCCACCTCGCTGCCGCGAATCCGTTCACGCTCTCGGGTGGCGAGCAGCGCCGCCTTTCGGTCGCGACCGCGCTCGCGACGGCGCCGCCACTCCTCGTGCTCGACGAGCCGACGTTCGGACAGGACCGTCGCACGTACGCCGAGCTCGTGTCCCTACTCGCCGCTCATTGCGACGGCGGCGGCGCGACGCTCTTCGCGACGCACGACGAGGACCTGGTCGCGTCGCTTGGCGATCGGACCCTGCGCCTCGCGGGCGGTCGCGCCGCATGAGGCTCCTCGAGCCGCTGGTCCCGGACCCTCGCGCGCCGCTCGCACGCCTGCACCCGATGGCGAAGATCGTCGCTGCGCTCATCCTGATGCTCGCGCTGTTCATCACCGTAGACCTCCTCACTTCAGGGGTCGTCGTAGGTGCGCTACTGGTGGCCGCACGCTTCAGCGGACTTCCGCCGCGCTCGCTCATGGCGCGCGCGGCCCCCCTCCTCATCGGCGCGGCCAGCCTCGGCATCTTCAACGCGGTGCTGTCGCAGAGCCCGGTGTCCGGCGCAGCGATCGCGCTGCGCATCATCGGCGTCTCACTCGCCGGCATGCTCGCGGTCGCCACGATCGATCCGACCGATCTCGCCGACGCGCTGGTCGAGCACGCGCACGCGCCGTCGCGCTTCGTCGTCGGCGCGCTCGCGGCGTTCCGGCTCTTCCCGCTGTTCTCGCGCGAGTGGGACGTGCTCGGTCTCGCGCGCCGTGCGCGCGGCATCGAGGCGGACCGAACCTATGTGGATCGGCTGCGGGCGTTCCCCGGTCGCGCGCTCGGCCTGCTCGTCGCGGCGATCCGGCGCGCGACGCGCCTCGCTCTCGCGATGGACGCGCGCGGTTTCGGCGCGCAGCCGTGCCGCACGCTCGCCCGTCCACGTGCGCTCACGCTGCCTGACGCTGTGCTCGTCGCCGGCGCGCTGGTGGTGGCGGCCGGCGCGACCTCACTCAGCATCGCGCTCGGGACGTGGCGACCGCTCATCGCGTTCTAGCCAGACGCCGGCGACACGGCGGTGCTACTACAACGTGATGCTGAAGATGCTCGATCACGTCGTCTATGTCGCACGCGACCTCGCGGCGGCAGTTGAGGACCACAGGCGTCGAGGCTTCACTGTCACGCCGGGTGGCGAGCACGCCGGCGGCGTGACGCACAACGCTCTCGTCTGCTTCGCCGACGGCAGCTACCTCGAGATCGTCGGGTTCCGGAGACCCGATCCCACCCATCGCTGGTGGAGCCACGCGACGAATGGCGGCTTCGCCGACTTCGCTGTGCTCTCGGACGACCTCGCGAAGGACGTATCCGCGCTGACCGACCTGGTCGTGCGCGAGCCGGCCGAGGGCGCTCGTACGCGTCCCGATGGCGTGTTGCTGCGATGGCGCGCCGCGTTCCTTCGCGCGCCGCTGCCATTCCTGATCGAAGATCTCACGCCGCGAGATCTTCGCGTCCCGGCCGGACACGCGGCGCGGCATGCCAACGGCGTCGCCGGTATCGCGTCCCTCGTCGTCGCGGCGCGCGACGAACGCTCGGTCGTCAAGAGCTATGAAAGGCTCCGCGCTCGCGGGGCACCCGAGATCCAGATCATCCGGACGGACTTCGACGGGCTCACCGATGTCAACTTCGCCAGTCCGCGCGGAGCGCGCTAGAGCAACTCCTGCTCGATGCGTTCGCGGATCGCGTCACGCACCTCGCGGAACGCGGCGAACCGAGTCTCGTCGTCGCCAAGCGCCGCGGATGGGTCCGGGAACGACCAGTGGCGACGCTCTTTCGCGTTGGCGAAGTACGGGCATGACTCGTTCGCGTCGTCGCATACCGTGACCACGACATCGAACGCGTCGTTGACGAACTGGGCGAGGCTCTTGGACTCCTGGAGCGAGATGTCGATCCCCTCTTCCGCCATCGCCTGCACCGCAAGCGGGTGTAGACCTCGGGCGCGCGTGCCCGCGCTCATGGCCTCGAAGCGTCCCGAGCCGAGCGCGCGCAGGTAGCCCTCCGCCATCTGCGAGCGCGCCGAGTTGTGCGTGCAGAGAAAGAGGACGCGCTTCGTGGTCATTCCTCCGGCGGTCGCGGGCTGTGCGAGGTGAACTCGCGCATCACACCGGTGACCTCGTACACGGTCCGCTCGCAGATGTTCTGGATCCGGTCGCCCATCCGCTCAAGGTTATGCGCGACCCAAAGCAGCCACGTGGCGCGATCGATCGTGGTCGGGTCCTCGGTCATGTACTGGAGCAGCTCGCGGTAGACGATGTTGTACAGGCGGTCGACCTCATCGTCCTGGAACGCGACCCGCTCGGCGGTGTGCTCGTTGCGCTGGAGGAACGCGTCGACCGCCTCGCGGAGCATCTCGCGGACGAGGCGGGCCATCTCGGGCACGTCGACGAGCGGCTTCAGGAGCCGCCGGCCCTCGTGGAGCTGGGTGACCTTCGCGATACCCGCGGCGTAGTCGCCCATGCGCTCGATCTCCGAGACGACCATGAGCGTCGCCACGATGAACCGCAGGTCGCCGGCGATCGGCTGCTGCGTTGCGATGAGGTGGATCGCGCGGTCCTCGATCGAGAAGCGCATCTTGTTGATCTGCTGGTCGCCGGCGATCACGAGCCCCGCGAGACGCTGATCGAGGGTCTGCAGCGATAGCACGCTGCGCTCGACGGCGACATCGAGAAGGCTGGTCATCGCGCGCAGGTCGGCCTGGAGCTGCGCCAGGCCGTCGTCGAGCGCCGCGCGGGCGTGGATCGAGCGCACGGTCATCCGAAGCGCCCCGTGATGTACGCCTCGGTACGTGGATCCTTCGGCATCGTGAACAGGTCGTCGGTCCGGCCGAACTCGACGAGGCGGCCGACGCCATCGTCCGCGGCGAGCATGAACGCGGTCCGCTCGCTCACGCGTGAGGCCTGCTGCATGTTGTGCGTGACGATCACGATCGTGACCTCGTGACTCAGCTCGCGCACGAGCTCCTCGATCTTGTACGTGGCGATCGGGTCGAGGGCCGAGCAGGGCTCGTCCATCAGCAGCACGCTCGGGTCCGTCGCGAGCGCGCGCGCGATGCAGAGCCGCTGCTGCTGCCCGCCCGAGAGCGCGGCGCCGGAGCGATGCAGCCTTTCCTTCACCTCATCCCACAGCGCGGCACGGCGGAGATTCCGTTCGACGAGGTCGTCCATCTCGCGACGTGTCATCTTCCAGCCGCGAAGCCGCGGACCCGCCGCGACGTTGTCGTACACGCTCATCATCGGGAACGGGTTCGGCTTCTGGAACACCATTCCGACCATGCTCCTGACCTCGACCGGATCGGTCGCCGGCGCGTAGACCTCGACGTCGCCGAGCATGACACGACCGAAGGCGCGTGCGCCCGGTGTCGTCTCGTGCATGCGGTTGAGGCAACGGAGGAGCGTCGACTTGCCGCAGCCGGACGGCCCGATGATGGCGGTCACCGCGCCGACCTCGAACGTGAGATCGACGTCGCCGACCGCCTGCGCCGCCCCGTAATAGGCGGACAGCTTCTCCGTGCGCAGCGCGATCGCGCGTGGTGTCGCCGGCGACTCGGCCACGGGCGACCGCGGCGTGGCAGCCTCGTCGTGCCGCTCGCGTGTTTCGGTGTCCGGCATCGTCACTGACATTCTCTTCTGCCCTTCCACCGCGTCAGCGGACCCGCTGCCGCGCCACGACCCGCAGCACCATGCCGACCGCACCGATCACGACGACGAGGACGAGCGAGGCGCCCCACGCCTTGGTGTGCCAGTCGTCGTACGGCGAGATCGCATAGCGGTAGATCGCGAGTGGCAGGGCACCGATCGGCCGCAGCAGGTCGGTGCTGAAGAAATCGTTGCCGAGAGCGGTCAGCAGCAGCGGAGCGGTCTCCCCGGCCGACCGCGCGAGCGCGAGGATCGAGGCGGTGAGCAATCCCGCGCGCGCGGTGGGCAGGACGATCGACAGGATGACCTTCCACCGCGGGGCGCCGAGCGCGAGCGCCGCCTCGCGCAGCGAATTCGGGACAAGCCTCAGCACCTCCTCGACGGTGCGCGCGACGATCGGGACCATGATCACCGCGAGTGCGACCGCTCCAGCGATCGCGGCGTAGTGGCCGACGAGGCCCCTGACGAGCAGCGTCCAGACGAAGACACCGATGACGATCGATGGCAGTCCCGCGATGAGCTCTGCCGCGAAGCGCACCGGCGCTGCGAAGCGGCCGGAGCGGTACTCGACGACGAAGATCGCCGCGGCGATCCCGACCGGGATCGCGATCGCGCCCGAGACGGCGGCGAGGAGGACGGTCCCGATCAGTGCGGGGGCGATGCCGCCGCCGACCTCGCCGAAGGGCTTCGGCCGCTCGGTGAAGAACGCCAGGTCGATCGCAGGCAGACCACGCACGATGACGTAGCCGAGGATCGTGACGAGGAGCGCCACCGCGACGAGCGTCGCGAGCAGGAGAAGCGCGATGACGGCGCCCTCCGCAACGCGTCTCCGAGCGATGACGCGATGACGCGCCGGGATCGCCGATGACGGAGTGGCCACCGCAACGGCCATGTCAGACCACCGCGCCCGCGGGACGATCGGCGATCGAGCGCCGAATGAGCACTCGCGCGACCGCGTTCACGACGATCCCCACGAGCAGAAGGACCAGCGCGATCTCGACGATCGCGCTGAAGTACAGGTCGCTGTCAGCTTCCACGAACTGATTCGCGATCGCCGACGCCATGGTGTAGCCCGGGATGAACAGCGAACCACTGATGTCGCGCGACGAGTTCCCGACGACCATGGTCACGGCCATCGTCTCGCCGAAGGCTCGAGCGACACCGAGGACCGCGCCGCCGATGATCCCTGGCCGCGCGTACGGCAGTACCGCCCGGCTCACGGCTTCCCACCTGGTCGCGCCAAGGCCGATCATCGCCTCGCGCTGCGTCGGCGGGACAGCGAGCAGGACCTCGCGGGATACGGCCATGAGGATCGGCAGGATCATGATCGCGAGGACCACGCCGCCGCTCAGCAGATCGAGCCCGATGGGCGTTCCGCTGAAGAGCCTGCCGATCACCGGCAGCTGGCCGAGGGTCGCCTGCAGTCCCGGTTCGATGACGGAGCGCATCACCGGGACCATCACGAAGATCGCCCAGAGGCCGTAGACGATGCTGGGGATGTACGCGAGGAGCTCGATGGTAAAAGAGACGGGCGCGCGCACCGCGCGCGGCGCGAACTCGGTGAGGTAGATCGCGGAACCGACGGCGATCGGAGTGGCGATCGCCACCGCCACCACGGTGGTGACGACGGTCCCGTAGACATAGGCCGCGGCCCCGAAAACGAAGTGCACCGGATCCCAGACGGTCGTCGTGAAGTACGAGAACCCGAAGGTCGTGAGCGACTGCCAGGCGCCGATCAGAAGGAGTACCGCGATCGCGACGAGCGTGAGCGGCACCAGCAGCGCCAGTGCCGCCACGCCAGTCGCGAACGCTCGGTCGAAGGTGCGGGTCACGAGGGCTACTTGGGCAGGACCGCGGTGCCCCCGCTGGTCACCGCACGGAGCACCGCTTCGGCGGAAGTGACGACACCAGATGGCAGTGGTGCGTATCCGAGCTCCTTCGCGAAGCCCTGCCCTTCATGCGTTCCATACCAGGCGAACCGGAGGATCGCCTGGGCCTTCGCCTTGTCCGAGATGTCCTTGCCGACGACGAGGAACGTGAACGTCGAGATCGGCCAGGCGTCCGCATTGCTCGAGTTGGTGATCGAGATCTTCGCCTGCTGGCCCTTGAGGTTGCCGAGGTCGGGCATCGTGAAGCCGTCGGCAGCCTTGGTCGTCGAGTCCAGGCTCGCCTCGACGTACTTGCCGGCAGCATTCTTCACGACGCCGTAGGTGATCTTGTTCTGGATCGCGTAGATGAGCTCGACATAACCGATCGCGCCGGGGGTGCTCTTCACGGCACCCGCGACGCCGGCGTTGCCCGAGCCGCCCACACCGCCCGGCCAGTTCACCGATGTGGCGGAGCCGACCTTGGTCTTCCAGTCCGCGCTGATCTTCGAGAGGTAATCGGTGAATACCCCAGTGGTCCCGGAGCCGTCCGAGCGGTGAACGGTCGTGATCGCCGTGTCGGGGAGCGTTACGCCGGTGTTCTCACTCGCGATCTTCGGATCGTTCCACTTCGTGATCGTCCCCAGGTAGATCCCGGCAAGGGCGTCGGGCGTGAACTTGAGCGACGCCGTCACGTTCGGGATGTTGTAGGTCGGGACGACGGCACCCATGATCGTCGGCACCATGTAGAGGCCGCCGGTGATGGCGTCGATCTGCGCATCGGTCAGAGGCACGTCGGAGGCGCCGAAGTCGACCGTCTTGTCGGTGAACGACTTGATGCCGCCGCCCGAGCCCACGGCCTGGTAGTTGATCTGGATGCCGGTGAGCTTGTTGTATTCGTCGACCCACTTCGTGTAGATCGGCGCCGGGAACGTCGCGCCCGCGCCGGTGAGTGCGCTCGCCTCGGTCGGGCACTTGCCCTTCACGGGCACGCCGCACGGGTCGGCTGCCGCGGGGCCGCCACCGCTGGGCACGCTCGTCGCGGCTGGGGTCGCGCCGCCGCAGGCGGTGAGCAAAGTCGCGAACGCCAGGGTGGACGCGATCAGGGGCTTTTTCATCTCTCTCCTACCTCCACTCATCTCGCATCCAGCCTCGCGGCACCTGGTGACAGGCTCGTGTTGCGGGATGTGTGGAGGGTGAGGGCTGTGTGAACGCTCGGTGAACGCCCGGTCTCGGGCCGGGATCGGCCTAAGGGGGTGCCGTCTCGCGGAAGCGATAGCCGACGCCACGGACCGTGTCGATCCACAACGGGTGCTCGGCGTCGTCGTCGAGCTTCTCGCGGAGGGTCTTCACGTGCGTGTCGACGGTGCGCGAGTCGCCGGCAAAGTCGTAGCCCCAGACGCTCGCAAGCAGCTGCTCCCGGCCGAACACCTGCCCCGGGTGGGCCATGAAGAACGCGAGGAGGTCGAACTCCTTCGGCTTGAGCGCGATCTCGCGACCCTCAAGCGTTACCCGGTGGCGGACCGCGTCCAGCAGGAGCCCCGCGCTCTCGAGCCGTTCCCCCACCGGGGTCACCGTCTGGCGCGTTCTTCGAAGCAGCGCGCGCACCCGCGCAACCAGCTCGCGCGTTGAGAAGGGCTTCGCGAGGTAATCGTCGGCGCCGAGCTCGAGGCCCACGACCTTGTCGAGCTCGGTGTCGCGCGCGGTCAGCATGAGGATCGGCACATCGCTCTCCTTGCGGATGCGTCGGCAAACCTCGAACCCATCGAGACTCGGAAGCATGACGTCGAGGAGAACGACGTCCGGCCGGCTCTGATGGAACGCCTCGAGGCCACGCTCGCCGTCCTCGGCCGCGAACACTTCGAAGCCTTCCTGGCGCAGCGCGTAACCGAGCGTGTGACGCAGATTCGCGTCGTCGTCGACGAGAACGATCCGTGCCACCTGCGGCCGAGCCTACCATCCGCCTCGAACGTTCACCGCGCGTTCACGGCACGGTGACAATCGCGCGCGACGCTGCTAGGTGTGATCACGGTGACGAAGCTCAGCTTCGTGCATCCCTGGGTACGGGTCGGCGTGGTGATCTTCCGGAACGACTCGATCGGGGTCGATCGCCGCGGTGAGCCGCTGCGCGTCGACCGCGACGTCGTTGTCACCGGCATCGTTCCCGAGATGGATGGGCCACTCGTCGCGTTCCGCCCGTTCACGGAACACTGCCTCTACGCCTGACCGCGCCCGCTACGCCAGCGGCAGCGTGAAGCGGAAGGTGGTCCCGCGGCCCGGTCCATCGCTCCGGGCTTCGATGTCGCCGCCGTGCGCCTGCACGATGTGCTTCGCGATCGCGAGGCCCAGCCCCGTGCCGCCGCCCGACCGCGACCGATCGGCCTTGTAGAAGCGCTCGAACACGCGCTCGAGGTCCTTGCGTTCGATGCCGACCCCGGTGTCGGAGACGCTGAAGACGACGCGGCCGTCATCGCGCGCCGCGGAGAGCCGGACGTTCCCGCCGGCGGGCGTGAACTTCACAGCGTTGTGCACGAGATTCGCCAGCACCTGCCCAACTCGGTCGCCATCGGCGCGGACGGGCGGGGCGTCAGTCGGTTCGACGAGCAGCGCGACATCGGCGCGCGAGGCGAGCGGTCCCATCCGCCGCGCGCACTCGGTGAGCAGATCGCCGGGCGACTGAGGCGCGAGCGCGAGCGTCTCGGCACCCGACTCGATCCGCGTGAGGGCGAGCAGCTCGTTCGTGAGCTGAGCGAGGCCGTCGATCTCCTGGTGCATGCGGTGGACGAAGTCGCGGGCCGCGGCGGGATCGTCCAGCGCACCTTCCTCCAGCGCTTCGGCCATCGCCTTCAGTGAGGTGATGGGCCGCCGCAGCTCGTGCGAAACGTTCGCCACGAAGTCCGAACGCACTGTCTCGAGGCGGCGCAGCGTCGTGAGGTCTTGAATGACGACAAGGATCTGACCGCGCTCGAGGGGCCGCGCGAACGCGCGCAGGAAGCGGCGCGGCTCGGCGCGCTCGATCGTTGCGGTCGCCTCGCGGCCCTCGCGGGCCGAAGCGATCGCGCCCAGGGTCTCGTGGTGGCGGATCACCTCGGGGAGCTGGCGCCCGATCACACCCTCTCCGGCGGTCGCGCGCGCCGCCGCGTTGGCGAGGAGCACGCGCCCGTCCGCATCGGCGATGAAGATCGCGTCACCGAGCTGGTCGATCAGTGTCGCGAGCCGATCGCGCTCCGCTTCCGCTGCCGCATGCTCCACTCGCACTGCGGCCGAGGAACGCCGGAGCGCAGCCGCCAGTCGCTCGACCTCTACCGGACCGCGTATCTCAAACGCCGCGTCCTGCGCTTCCGCGCGTTCGGTGAGCAGTTCGATCGGGCGCGCGATGGCGCGCTGGATGACCCAAGCGGCGACGATCGCAACGACCGCGGCGATGACCGCTGCCGCGAGTAGCGACAGCGAGAGACGCGCGGCGAGTGCGTCGACCGCGACGAGCGGGAGCGCGAGCCGCGAAACGCCGACGATGGTGTCGCCGATGCGCACCGGCACGGCGACGTACAGGAGATCGCGTCCCAAGGTCGTCGAGAAACGGACCGCGCGTCCTTCGCCACCAGCGAGGGCAGGCACGATCTCGGGCCGTGAGCCGTGGTTCTCCATCGTCCGACGGTCTTCGTCGGACTCGCCGAGCACCGTTCCATCGGTCGCGACGAAGGTCACGCGCACGCTCGCATCGGATGCGATGCGCTTGGCGAGCAGGTCGAGCGCGTCGGCATCCGCGCGCACGAAGAGGTCGCGCGACAGGTCCCCGGCAAGCGCGGCCTCGGATGCCAGGCGCGCGCCCAGCACGTCGATCTCGTGTTGCGTCGCGATGCCAGGGACAGCGACGGCGACGACCGCGAGGGCGACGAGGATGGCGATGACCGACCCGAGCAGGACGCGTGCGCGGATCGAGCGCGGCACGAGCACCACTCTAGGTGCGCACGTCCACGGCGAGAGCGCGGAGGCGCGCGAAGAGCACGTCGGGATCGACCTGCTTGTCGGCCGGCACGACCCCCGGCGGGTCATCGATGCCGCGCGCGAGCGACTCCGCTGCGATCACGGCCGGCTCCGCGGCGATGAGATAGCTACCGCGGGGCGCGGAGAGACGCGTGAGCGAGTATCGCCCGGCCTCGCTGATCGCGATGGAGAACGATCCGTCGCGGCGGCCGAGGAGACGCGCCGAGACGGGCGCGACCGCGGAGAACGCGCCGGTCAGCCCGAGGCGCGACGCGAGCGCGACCCCTTTCGCCGCGAACGGTGCGTTCGGGTCGACCCAGAAGTCGACCCAGCGCAGGCTGGGCCACGAGCGAGGCAGCACCACCGCGGCCGCGCTCTCGACCCGGTAGCCGCGCCGGCGATCGGCGGGAAACTCGCGCGACCGCGACCAGTCGACCGACGCGAGGAACGCCCGGATCGTCGCCGGATTGCCCGTGTCGGCGGACGCCGGCGCGAGAAAGAGGTCGCATGTCTCGGGTGCGACACGCCCGCTGGCGCGGATGGCCGACGCGGCCACCGTCGCGATCGCGCTGCAGGAGGTGAAGACCCGCACGCCATTCGCGACCGCGCGCTCGTGCAGCGCGAGCACGGCGCGCGCGTAGCCGAGCGAATCGGACAGATCGACGACGTCGCAGCCGAGCCCGATCGCGGCTTCGACGAGCGCGGTCGAGCGCTGCTGGAACGGCCCGGCCGTGTCGACGATCACATCGCCCTGGCGCAGCGCGGCTCGCATCGAGGCGCCGTCCTCGACATCGAGGCGCAGCTCACCACTCGTGCGAGAGGCGACCATCGGCATGACCCCGACGTCCGCGAGACGGCGCGCGATCACGCGGCCGAAGAAGCCGGCGCCGATCACCACGACGCGTCTCACCGGAGCCTCGCCGCGAGGTAAACGCACCACGGACAGAAGAGCGCGAAGAGAACCGCGGTCGCGCCGGCGGTGATGGCCGGGATGTTCGCGAGCGCGCCGACGCTGAGGAGGATGCCGGCGGCCCACATGCCCCCCGCCCACGCGCGCTCCCATCCACGCAGCGGGGTCGCGAGCGTCAGCCCGATGCCACAGACCGTGTAGAGCCCGTTCGCGACCCCGCCGGTGAGCGTGAACGCGAAAGGCGAGGCACTGAGGTACGTCTCGATGCCGCCGACGATGAGGATCAGCTCGGCCGTGACGTCGGCGACGAGCCCGAGGCCGCCGAAGATGAGCGGGACGTACGAGCCGTTGATGCGGTCGCGCCACCACCAGTAGAACCACAGCAGCGACAGCGCCGCCGCGATCCACGTCATCCAACCTAGCCGCCACTCGAGGAGATGCGTACCCACGTAATCCAGGCGCTCCACCGGATCGGCAACGAGCGGCGTCGCCGGCGCGAGCACGAACAGCAAGGCGAACGCGGCGGCGAAGTTGAGCGCCGCGCACACGATGGGCGGGGCGATCTCCGCCCGCCTAACCGAGGCGATAGCCGACGCCGCGCACGTTGGAAAGTGATGGGGCTCCCGCTAGGTCGAGCTTCGAGCGAAGCCGAGCGAGGTGCGCCTTGAGCCACTCGGGATCGGGATCGCGCTCGTCAGGCCAGCCCGCCCGTAGCAGGGCGCGACGATCCACGACCTCGCCGGGATGGCCCGCGAGCGCAGCGAGCAGGCGGAACTCGGTGGGTGTGAGATCCAGTGATTGGCCCGCGACCGTGGCCTGATGCGCGCGCGCATCGACCGTGAGCTTCCCGATCGATGCCGCGGGGCTCGCGCGCGCAGTGGGCGCGGCGCGACGGAGGAGCGCTCGCACGCGGGCCGAGAGCTCTTTTCTCGAGAATGGCTTCTCGAGATAGTCGTCGGCGCCGAGGTCGAGCAGCCGCGCGCGCTCGTCGCTCCCCTTCTCGCCGGTGAGCATGAGGATCGGCGTTGACGAGATGGCACGGATGCGCCGGCAGACGTCGTCGCCCGACATCTTCGGCAGGCCGCGATCGAGGATCACGAGGTCCGGCGACTCTTCCGCGTGGCGCTTGAGCGCGGCCTCCCCGTCGTAGGCGGTCACGACCTCGTAGCCGTCCTCGCCGAGGAGCGCCGCGACCATGCCCACCATCGCGCGCTCGTCGTCGACGACCAGCACGCTCGTCACGCGCGCACCTCTTTCATGAGCGGCACGCTGAACGCGAAGACGCTGCCACCGCCCGCGTTCTCCTCGTACCAGATGTCGCCGCCCTGCGCCTCGACGACGCGCCGCGACGCGAAGAGGCCGATGCCGGAGCCGGGCAGTCCGGCGTGCGCCGCGGCGCGGACGTACGGCTCGAAGATCCGCGCGCGATCCTGCGCGGCGACCCCCGGTCCCTCGTCCGTCACGCGCACGACACCGCGGTCGCGCCGTCGCTCGACCTTGACGGCGATGCGCGTGTCCTCGGGCGCGTACTTCGTCGCGTTGTGCACGAGACCCGCGAGCACTTCCGCGGTGCGGCGCCGGTCGCCGCGCACCCATATCGCCGTCCCCTCGCGCGGAGCGACGAGCTTGTGCCGACGGGCCAGCGGCGCGACCTCCTTCAACGCAGCGATGGCCGTCACGCGCAGGTCGAAGCGGGTGCGGCGCAGCGTGAAGTCGGGATTCTCGACGCGCACTCCCGCGAGGATGCGATCGACGAGCTGGTCGAGCCGAACGACCTGTTGCACCGCCTCGTCGATCGGGATCTTGCGGTTGCCGTTCTTCTCCGCGAGCAGATCGAGGTAGCCGCGGATGACAGAGAGCGGCGTTCGCAGGTCGTGTGTGACGACGGCGACGAATTCGGTGCGTGCTCGCTCGAGCTCGCGCAGGGTCTCCGTGTTCTGTCGCTCGAGCGCGTAGAGCGCCGCCTTGTCGATGGCGAGTGCGGCCTGGTTGGCCAGGGCGCCGACGAACGCGACCTCTTCATCCGCGAGCTCGGTCCCGCTGGGAACGCGCAGCGCGACTGCGCCGAGGAGCCGGTCGCCCGCCAGGAGCGGCAGCGCGACATGCTCGCCCTCGACGATCGGCCGCGCCTCGTCCATCGATCGGCGCGCCGTCTGCAGCAGGGCCTTCCCGATCTCACCCGAGCGCGCGCGCTCGCGCACGACGTCCCCGTCGCGGAGCAGGATGGCGCCGACCGATCCGGGATAGACCCGGACCAGGCGATCGACGATGAGCGCGAGCACCTCGTCGAGATCGAGGGTCGAGGTCAGGACGTTCGAGACCTCGAAGAGCGCCGAGACCTCGCGCAGCTTGCGCTCGGACTCGCGCTGCAGCCGCCCCTTCTCGATGATGCCCGCGACCTGGTTCGCGATCGTCTGGAGGAAGTCGATCTCGGTGCGGTCGAAGTCGCGCGGCTCGCGGGTCTGGACGTTCATCACGCCGATGACCTCGTCGCGCGACACGAGTGGCACCGACAGCATCGAGGTGAATCGGTCGACGTCGACGGACGGGACGTTCTTCCAGCGCGGCTCGTTCCGCACGTCGCGCACGGCGAGGGGGACGCGCGCGTTCGCCACCCAGCCCGTGATGCCCTCCCCCACGCGGAGCGTCGCGCGGCCGACGGCTCGCGGGTTGAGCCCGTTCGTGGCGACGAGACGCACCAGGCCATCACGCTTCTCGAGGAGATACAGACTCGACACCTCGGCCCGCATCGCGTCGGTGGTGCGGTCGATCACGATGCGAAGCATCTCGTCCCAGTCGCGTGCGGAGGACGCGAGCTGCGCGACCTCATGGAGGAAGGAAAGCTCACGCAGTTTCCGTTCGGCATCGGTGGGAGTCACAACTCAAAGGATAGGGACGATGCGCCAATAGACTCGCGACGTGCAGACCGTGATCCGGACAGAGAAGCTCACCAAGCGCTTCGGCACGCTCGTCGCGGTCGACGGGCTCGACCTCGAGGTCCGCGAGGGCGAGGTGTTCGGCTTTCTTGGACCGAACGGCGCGGGAAAGACGACGACGCTGCGCCTGCTCTGCGCGCTCATCGGTCCGACATCGGGGACGGCGGAGGTCGCCGGTTACAAGTTGGGGCGCCAGGATCCCCAGATCCGCGCGGCGGTCGGGATCCTCACCGAGCAGCCGGGCCTGTACGAGCGCCAGTCCGCTTGGGACAACCTCGTGTTCTTCGCGACGCTGTACGGGCTCGATCGCACGACGGCGGCGCGTCAGGCCGAGCACTTCCTGCGGCTCATGGGCCTGTGGGACCGGCGCCTCGAAGCGGTCGCGACGTTCTCGCGCGGCATGAAGCAGAAGATGGCGATCGCGCGCGCGGCACTGCACGAGCCGCGCGTGCTCTTCCTCGACGAGCCGACCACCGGTCTCGATCCCGACGCGGCGAAGACCGTGCGCGAGTTCATCGTCGCGGTGCGCGGCGAGGGACGCACCGTCTTCCTCTGCACGCACAACCTCGACGAAGCCGATCGCCTCTGTGACCGCATCGCGTTCTTCCGGCAGTCGGTCATCCGCATCGACACACCGGATCATCTTCGAGCCGAGCTGTACGGGCGCGCGACGGAGATCCGGCTCATGCCGACGCCGCGCGCGGAAGACCTCGTGCGCGTGCGGGCCGTGAACGGAGTGAGAGAAGCGCGCCTGGAGAACGGATCGATCATCGTGTCGGCGGCGGACCCGCTACGGACGAACCCACTCCTCGTGCGCGCACTCGTCGACGGCGGCGCTCAGATCGCGTACGTCATCGAGCGCAAGGTGCACCTCGAAGAGGTCTACCTGAGCATCGTGGAAGGACAGAAGTAGTGGCGACGCTGGCACTGGCGCGGACGCCCGAGCGTGGCGCGCTGGTGCGCGCGGTCTGCCTGCGCGAGTGGCGCGAAGCGCTGGGCAACCGGCTGCTCGTCGCGATGACGCTGCTCCCACCGATCGTCATCCTCGCCGCGGGCATCGGAGCGGTGGCTGCGGCCGCGGCGAATCCGCCAAGTGACCGCGACGTGCAGGCGATGTACGCCGCGGCGCCCGCGGTCGTTGGTCTCGATCCGAAGGAGGCCATCCAGGGCTTCATCGCGACGTACTTCCTGATCCTGTTCATGCTGATCCCGACCGTGGTGCCGTTGACGATGGCGATCTTCTCCGTCATCGGCGAGAAGGCGGCGCGCACGCTTGAGCCGCTGCTCGCGACGCCGGTCGGCGTCGGAGAGCTCCTGCTCGCGAAGTGCCTCGCATCGACCATCCCCTCGGTGATCGTGACGTGGCTGGCGTACTCGATCTACCTGCTGTCGGTGTCGGCGATCGGGAGCCAGGCCGCGGTGCGCGCAGTGACCGCGCCGCGATGGGTGCTCGCGATCATCGTGATGGTGCCGCTGCTGACCCTGCTGTCGGTCACCCTGGGAATCCTCATCTCGACGCGCGTGAACGACGTGCGCGTCGCGCAGCAGATCGGCGGTCTCGTGGTCGTGCCCGTCGTCGGGCTCGGTATCGCGGAGGTCACCGGCCGCGTCGTCCTCGACAACCAGTCGTTCCTGCAGTTCACGGCCTTCCTCATCGTCGTCGACCTCGCCGTCTTCTTCTTCGCGCGTCTCGCGTTCCAGCGCGAGAACATCCTCGCAAGGTGGCGGTAGCGAGCCCCAAAGTCGCCTGATACCGCCCTGCGGCCGCTCATCGAGGACCGCGTTCCTATGATTCGGCCACATGCAGCTCTCGATCGTCATTCCCGCCTACAACGAGCGCGAACGGCTCTCGCGATCGCTCGAGGTCCTGTCGGCGCACCTCGCCCGTGCCGGGCACCGGGACGCTGAGGTGATCGTCGTGGACGATGGGAGCACCGACGGCACGGCCGGTCTCGTGCGCGAATGGTCGGTCCGCTGGCCCAGGCTCGAGCTGCTGCAGCTTCCGAGGAACATGGGCAAGGGCGCGGCGGTGCGGGCTGGGATCGTCGCCAGCCATGGTGATGTCGTCGCGTTCGCCGACGCGGACCTGTCCGCTCCGATCGAACAGCTCGAACTTCTCCTCAATGACCTCGACGATGCGGAGATCGCGATCCTCTCGCGCGCTCTGCCCGGAACGCGCCTGGAGCGAAGGCAGACCCGACCACGCGAAGCGATGGGCAAGCTCTACGCGCTCCTCGCGCAGCTGCTCCTCATCCGTGGCGTCCCCGACGCTCAGTGCGGACTGAAGGCGTATCGCGGCGCGCTGGGTCGCGAGCTCTTCGCGAGGTCGCGAGAGACGGGCGTGCTCTTCGACACCGAGATCCTCGTCATGGCCGCGCAGCGTCGCATCCGCATCAGCCAACGGCCAGCCCTATGGCGGCACGATCCGGACAGCCGACTGCGCTTCGGGCTGTCGGGCTCGATAGGCGTCGCGCTCGCACTCCTCCGTCTGAAGCTGCGGCACCGCCTCGTGTTCGCGGTACGCGTGAGGGGACCGGTCAGGTCTTACGAGCGATCACTTGCATATCCCCAAGCCATACGGGTACCCGGCACCAAGGTATGACGGGGGGTTCGACGCGCCGCCGAAGGTAGTAGTGCGCGGCGCGCTCGAACAGCCGATGCAGCGGCACGAGGAGCGGATCATCGGCGCCGATGAGCTCGATGTGGAACCCCTCTTCCTCGAGGAGTCGCCGGAGGGAGCGCTGGTCGAGATACACGAGGTGCTCGGGGCGATAGCTGGGCCAGAGCCCGCGCGTCGCCTTTCGGCTCAGGCTGCCGTGGTCGGGGCTCGTCAGGAACACCAGACCGCGCGGCCGCAGCGCCTCGCGCACCTGACGGAGCGCTGAGCGAACATCGACCAGATGCTCGATCGTCTGGAACGCCGCGATCACATCCCAGCACTCGTGATCGCGGAGGTCGTCGAAGCCACCGACCGCCACGTCTACGCCGAAGCGCTGGCGCGCCCATGCCACAGCACCGCTGGAGAGCTCGAGGCCGTGCACGTCCCAGCCCGCATCACGGGCCGCCTCGAGCGCGAATCCCGCGCCGGCACCCAGCTCGAGCAGCGCGCCAGGCGGGGTCGCGTAGCGCCGAAGGATCGCGACCTTGCGCCGGAAGTACGGCCGGTACACCGTCGCATCGGCGAAGTAGTCGCGGTAGCCGATGCCAGTGGCACTGGAGAGCTGGAAGTAGTCCTCCGCGCTGTAGATGGCGCGGAGGTCGCCCGGAGCTGGGATCGGGTCGCGCCGCGCGAGCCCGCATACCTGACACGCGACGATCCGTCCGCGATGTTCGTACATGACGCGGTCCGTACCGCCGCCGCAGAGTGGGCATGGATGGGAGACGAGAGCTGGTCCGATCGCTCGAGGATAGGGTGACCCGGCACCGCGTCGCCGATCTGGCATTCGCGAGCGGGCTCGCGCTCGGTCTTGTACTCCTCTTCGTCTTCGGCTTCTTCGACGTCCGCGACCGCGTTGTCGGGCACAACGACTTCACGTACACGTGGGCGGGAGCGCGCACGGTCGTCGATGGAGGCAATCCCTACGAGCCTTCGGCGTGGCTCGGGACGGCCGCGCGCTATGGCACCACGACGCCGCGTGAGACGGTCTTCGGATACCCGCCGTGGATCGCGCTGGCGGCCCTTCCGTTCGCGCTTCTCCCGGTGCCCATAGCGTCCGGCATCTGGACGTTCGGAGGGATGGCGCTCGCCGCGCTCGCGCTGCGCCTGCTGCTCCGCGGTCTCGATCCGGCTCCGCCGCTGGTGCACTTCCTCTCGGGCCTGGCGCTGTTCGCGTCGCAGCCCGGCAGCGCGAATATGTGGAGCGGTCAGTGGACGTTCGTGCTGCTGGCGGTGCTCGTGATGGCCGTCGTGGCGGTCCGCGAGCGGCGCCGCGGGCCGCTGGTCGCCGCGTTCCTGCTCACGACGAAGCCACAACTCGTTGTGTTCGCCTTCCCTGCGCTCGCGCGCGCCGCCAACGCGCGCTGGGGCCCGCGCTACCTTGCTCTGGCGACGGTCCCCCCTGCCATCGCGATCGCGATCGGCTGGCTTGCCTTCCCGGGATGGCTCGAAGCGTGGCGGACGAAGCTGTTCGAACAGCGTTTGGCGGTCCAGCCGCCGACGACGCTCGCGAACGGGCTGGGCGATCTGATCGGGCCCCTTGGTGCGGTGATCGCAGCCGGTCTGGTGCTCGCGCTGGTCGGCGCGGGCCTGGCCTTCACACCACGCGGCGACGCGTTCCTCGCTGTCTGGCTCGCGATCTCCGCGACGGCGCCTATCTACTCGTGGTCGTACGACCACCTGCTTCTCATCGTGCCTCTCGTGATCGCCACCGCCGTCGTGGGCAGGCGTTCACGGCGTGCCGGCGTGACCTTCGCTGCGGTCGGCTTCGGGGCATTCCTCATCGTGCCCGTCCTGCTCTACGTCGTAGCCGATGCGAGACAGAACGAGAGTTTCAACATCTTCGTGCCGCTCACGGTCGCGGTCGGCTGCATCGCAGTGCTGTGGCGGCAACGCGCCGAGATCACGCCGGCCTGAGGGTCGGCGTCTATGGCGTCGACGTGCGACCGCGCGGGAGGGGCAGCGTCGGCAGCTGCGGGTTCGGGATCACACCGCCCGTTGGCGATGGGAAGCGCATTCGCGGCGATGGCGACGGCGTCGCTATCGGCGTGATGACCGGTGGGGTGCGGCCACCCTCGTCGTCCGGGAACGTACGCGCACCGACGATCGTCACGTTCGCCGTGAACGTCTCGCTCGCGGCAACGTTCTTTTCACGCACGTCGTACGCGAGACGGTAGGAGCCAAGCACCGCCGGAGCGAGGAAGGGCGCGAAGAAGGTGCCGGTGGCGCCGGACTGAAGCGTGCCGAGAGGGATCGCCCCTGTCGCGACCGACCGGCTTGTCTTCGTGTCGACGAGCCGCCACGAGAGGACCAGCGCGTGCGGCGCCGTGCCCGCGGTGGGCAGCGCGGTGTACTTCGTCACGAGCAGCGAGGCTTCGCCGCGGTGCAGGATCGTGGGCACTACCGTCGTGGCACTCACGATGTACGCCTGGTGCGCGCGCACCTGGAACGACGCCGTCGTCGCACCAAGCTTCGCGAGACCTTTGCCGTTCGCGTCGACGAGACCGAGCGTCACCTTGTAGTCGCCCGGCACCTGCGGGATCGCGAGCACGACACCGACGTTCGCGCTGCGGCCCGGCGCGAGCGCGGGAAGGGCGATCGGTGTCGGCGATGTCGCGACGAGGACGTCCTTGCTGTCGCGCATCTCCCAGATCAAGCGGACCGCATCCGGACCGCTGGCGCTCCACGTCGCGCTGCCGGCGTTCGTGATCGGCACGGTGAACCGCGAGGATGATCCGGCGTCCACGCTCGTGATGGTGCGCGGAACCTCGTAGCGCGCGTTGGCCGGCGGCTCGAGCAGCGCGCTGTACACGAGGGAGCCGACATTCGCGATGAAGGCGTGCGCGTCCGCGTCGAAGGCATCCCATGTCATCGCGACGACGACGCGCGGCCCTGACGGCGCGAAGATGATGCCCGCATCGTGCGTGAGGCCGGGGAGGTTACCGGTCTTGTGCGCCACCACCACACCCGCGGGAAGCGCGGCCGGCAGCCGATCGTTGATCTGCTGTCGCTCGAGGCGCGCCAGCATCCGATCGGACGCCGCGGCCGAAATGAGCTGACGCTTCGCGAGCAGCGTCAGCAGCATGCCGACAGCGCGCGGCGTCGCGACGTTGTCTTCATCCCAGTTGAGGAATACGTGGAAATCCTTGATGCCGGCGTGCGACAGCGTCGCGTTGATGTTCTCGGGACCGAGCACGTGCCATAGCGCGATGGCGGCACCGTTGTCGGAGATCGTGATCATCGCTTCGAGCGCCTCATCCAAGGTGAGCTCGGTGCCCGCGACCTCGAACGATCCATCCTCCGTGATGTCCTCGTCCTCGATCTTGATGATGTCGTTGTAATGGAGCTGCCCGGCATCGACGCGCCGCTCGGCCTCGGCCAGCACCGCGAGCTTGTAGAGCGACGCCGTGATGATCGGCTCGTCCGCATCGTGGGAGTAGAGCGGCGTGCTCAGGTTCGGGTCGGCGATCCACAGGCCCGCGCCACCCGGAAACGTGCTGACGAGCTGATCGAGGTGCTGCACGAGCTCGCCGGTGCCCGCGGCGGCGGGCGCGCCGGGCACCAGGCCCGCGAGGGCGAGCACGGCGGCCAGGACGAGGGCGCTCCCTCTCATCGCTGTGAAGTAACGCGCAGGCGAGCGCGGTGTTTCACCGGTTTAACTGTTCGTTCACCTTTCAGCGCGTCGCGGCCGAGTTGCAGCATCTCTCTATACCCGGCGCCGGTGTCGTCTTCGTATCCCAGCAGATGGAGTGCCCCGTGAGCGGCCAGGAAAGCGACCTCCGTCGCCAGGGGCCAGCGCCGCCGCTTCGCCTGCCGTGCGGCCTGGGCGCCGCTGATGACCACGTCGCCGAGCTCGAGCGTGCCGTCCGCCTCGCGCCGGAGCGACGTCGCCGCGGCCGTCCCTTTCGCGCCACGCGGCAGTGACTGCCCGAACGAGAGCACGTCGGTCGTACGGTCTTTTCGCCGATATCGCAGGTTGAGGCCGCGCATCGCCGCATCGTCGACGAACGCGAGCGCCAGCTCCGCATCCTGCGTCACTCCGTAGGGGCGGAGCGCGGCGCGGACCGCGCGGCGCGCCGGCCCGAGGTCACAAGGCGCTTCGCCTCGGACCGCGATCTTCAGCGGTCGGACGCCGCCTGGCCGGACGCCGGAGGGATGCGCGCGATCCGGTCTTCCGGGTACGGGATCCGCTCGTGGTACACGCCCAGGAGCAGCTCGCAGAAGGCGTCTTTGATCCGCGTGATGTCGCGCAGGGTCAGGTCGCACTCGTCGAGCTGGCCTTCCGCGAGACGATCGTCGACGATCCGCTCGACCATGGCGCGGATCGTCTCCGGTTTCTTCTCCGCGAGCGAGCGCACTGAAGCCTCGGTGCCGTCCGCGAGCATCACGATGCCGGCTTCCTTCGTGCGCGGGCGCGGCCCGGGGTAATGGAACGCCGACTCGTCAGGGTTCTGCCCGCGCTGCTGCGCGAGCTGATAGAAGTACTTCACGACGCTGGTGCCGTGATGCGCTGGGATCATCTCGCGGATCATCGGCGGCAGGTGATACCGGTCCGCGAGCGACAGTCCATCGCGGACGTGCGCCGCGACGATCCCGGCCGACACCATCGGGTCGAGCTCGTCATGCGGATTGGTGCCGGTCTGGTTCTCGATGAACCCTGTGGGGTTCCGCATCTTGCCGATGTCGTGGTAATACGCGCCGACGCGCGCGACGAGCGGGTCAGCCCCGATGACTTCAGCCGCTCGCTCGGCGAGGTTCGCGACCAGAAGCGAGTGGTGATAGGTGCCGGGCGTCCGGAGCAGGAGCTGTCGCAGGAGCGGGTGGTTCGGGTCCGCCAGCTCGCGTAGCTCGAACACCGTCGTGATCCGGAAGAGGTGCCCGAAGATCGCGGTGCCCGCGAACGCGAGCAGCCCAGAGGCCGCACCGCTCACGAGCGCCGCGGCCGCGAGCTGCGCCGCACCGACAGGATCGGTCGACTGTCCGACCAGCGTGAACGCGACGACCACGCCGAGGTTGCCGACCGCCACCGAGCCCGCGCCCGCCGCGAACTCGCGCGCGGTCGTGGCGCGGCGCACAGCGGCCATGCCGAGCAGCGCGGGCACCAAGACATAGGCGACGAGCTCGACTTGCCCCGACAGGATCCCGACATGGAGCGCGCCGGCGATCTGCGTCGCGAGCGCCGTGCGCCCGCCGACGAGCACGGTGATGATCATCGCCACCGCCGCGAACGGGATGAAGTACACGAGGAGCGTGTGGCTCGGGATGAGCACGCGCGCGGCGATCGTGACCGCGAGCAAGGAGAGCGCGACGACGATCATCCTGTTGGTGTCGTTCCACGCCTCCGTCGCATAGCGCTCGATGAACAGCGCGAGGACCGCGGCGATGAGGACCGCCCAGATCGTGAGGCCGACCGCGCCCGGCCAGTCGATGCCGGTGTTGACGAGACCGAGGACGCGCAGCTTCTCGAGATCGAGATCACCAACGACGCTGCCCTCGCGTACGACGACCTCGCCCGCGACGACCTGCACCTGCACCGGTTGTACGCCGCTGCGCGCTGCCTGCTGCGCGCTGGCCGTCTGGATCGGATCGAGTGCGACGTCCGCGTCGACGAACTGGCGCACCAGCGCGGTGCCAGCTGTCTTTTGACGATCGGTCCACGCCGGCGGCAGTGAGGTCGCGGATGCGTCACGCGCCGTCTCAAGCTGCTCGGGCCGGATCCCCGGCTGATAAAGGGTGCGCAGCGCGTTGTCGACTTCCTTCGACACCGCGTCCCACTCGGCGCCGTTCATGTCGACGATCAGCGGTGCGACCGCGGGACTGATCGCGACCTCAGCGAGACGTGTGAGCGAGGTGATGCGCTGCTCCCGCGTCTGCGCTGTGTCGGACCGCACGCGCCCGATGGCCGCGACCGCCTGTGCGAGCCGGTCGCGCGAGCTCGCGACCACGGCCGGGTTGCGCGTGTAGACCTTCGCCACCGCCGCGGCGGCCCGTTCGCGTTCAGCGGCGGTGAGCGCTTCCGAGACGAACGCGACGGAGCGCGGCGCTTTGACGGTCCGGTCCGCCAGCGTGCCGACGTCGTAGCCCACTGTCGCCGGTGGCGACAGGAGCAGCGCGATCGCCGTCAGCAGCCCGGTGGCGATCACGAACACGTACATGCGCGCCGTCGTCGCGCCGAGTGTGTTGCGCAGCGCGACGGGCAGCTGCTCGATCCGCCGTCCTGAAGGGAGTCGGATCACTTCTTCTCGTACCGATCGTACGCCCGGACGATCCGCGCGACGAGCTCGTGGCGAACGACGTCACGCTCGTTGAAGTCAACAAAGGCGATGCCTTCGACGTCCTTGAGGATCTCGCGTGCTACGACCAGTCCGGAACGCTGGTCCTTTTCCAAATCCACCTGAGTGACGTCGCCGTTCACGACCGCCTGCGCGCCGTACCCGAGACGCGTGAGGAACATCTTCATCTGTGCGGGCGTCGCGTTCTGTGCCTCATCCAAGATGATGAACGCTTCGTTCAGGCTTCTTCCGCGCATGAAGGCCAGCGGCGCGACCTCGATCTCGCCGCGCTCCATCGCGCGCGTGAATCGCTCGGGTGGCATCAGCTCGTAGAGCGCGTCGTACAGCGGGCGGAGATACGGATCGATCTTCTCCGTGAGATCACCCGGAAGGAATCCGAGCCGTTCTCCCGCCTCCACCGCTGGCCGCGTGAGGATGAGCCGCGCGACCTTCCGATCGCGCAGCGCCGCGACGCCGAGCGCAACGGCCAAATATGACTTTCCCGTGCCGGCCGGACCTGTCGCGAAGACGAGATCGTGACTGCGGATCGCCTCCACGTAACTCCGCTGGTTCGGCGACTGCGGTGTGATGCGCTTGCCGCGCACCGTCGTCGCGACCACGTCGCGCATCAGCTCGGGCGTGCTGATAGGCGCGTCCTTCGCGTCGCCGATGAGCCGCTCCAGCGCGGGCTTGCGCAGATTCTCGTCGCGATCGGAGATCGTCCGCATCGCGCTCACGAGCTCGCCGACACGCGCGACGTTCCCCGGGTCGCCCATGATGCGCAGCTCCGCACCGCGCGACACGATCTTCACGCCGAACTCGCGCTCGATGCGGTCGATATTCGCGTCGTTGTTCCCGGTGACGAACATCATCTCGGCGGGGTCGGGGATCAGGATGGTGATCTGCGCGGGGGCACTCACGAAGCAGCCTTCTCTTTCAGCATCGCGCCGACGAGACCCGCGACCTTCTTGCCGTCGGCGCGGTCCTTCGTCTCCGCAAGCACCTTCGGCATGACCTTTCCCATGTCGCGCGGACCGGCGGCACCCGTCTCGGCGACGACGCGCTCGACGATCGCGCGCAGGTCGGCATCCGACATCTGCGTGGGCAGGTAGCCCTGGATGATCGCGAGCTCCTGCTCTTCCTTTGCGGCGAGCTGCGGCCGGTCGCCCTTGCGGAACGCGTCGATCGAGTCGCGGCGCATCTTCGCCTGCTTCTGAAGGACGTCGAGCACCGCGACGTCGTCGAGGTCGGCTGGGCGGTGCTCGGCGACGTACGCCAGCCGCGACGCCTCGTCCTTGCCCTCAGCGGAGAGGCGCTCGATCGTTGCCTGGAGACGGTCGACGCCCTCGCGCTGGATGGCGGCCAGCACGAAGCGCAGCGTGTCACGGCGGGACGTGTCGCCCGACTTCATGGCGGCCCGAAGATCGCTCTCGAGCCTCTGTTTCAGAGGGGACGCGACGGCGGGGCTCCCCGAACTAGCGCTTGCGCCGCTTGGCTTCCTTGCGCTTGCGACGGGCGGCGGGGCGCTCGTAGAACTCACGGCGGCGGGCTTCGGCGAGGATCCCGGCTTGCTGGATCTTCTTGTTGAATCGGCGAAGGGCGGCCTCGAACGACTCGCCATCGCCAACGATCACTTCAGACAACGGTCCTTGGATCACCCGCCCTTCGGTCTTATCAGACTGGTCGCCAGAGACAGAATGCCGGCCCCCCACAGAGGCCGACGGGCACCATGATACCCGTGCAGGGGCGTCGCAGGCACGATACAAATACGCGCTTTTAACCAGGCGGCCAGGCGAACTCGCGACCCCCAAGGACGTGGAGGTGGAGGTGCGGGACCGTCTGGCCGGCGTGATCGCCGTTGTTGACGACCAGGCGGAAGTTCTCGGCGACCCCTCCCAGCCGAGCGACGCGCCGGACTGCCTGGAGCAATTGGCCGCCAAGGACCTCGTCCTCGAGCCCGGAGAGCTTCTCCACATGCTTCCTGGGGACGACAAGAACGTGGAACGGGGCGCGCGGAAAGACGTCATTGATGGCCATGACGTCGTCGTCCTCGTAGACGATGGTCGCCGGGATCTTCCCAGCCACGATGCGGCAGAACAGGCAGTCGTCCACGCAGCCAAGAGAATACCGACGTGCACCTAGCCGCCGTCATCGTCACCTACCTCCTGTCTTCCATCTCCTTTCCGTATTGGATCGCACGCGCGAAGGGCGTCGACCTGCGGGCGGTCGGAGAGCGCAAGCTCGGCGGTGGGAATCTGGCGAAGACCGTCGGCCTTGCGCAGGGCATCCTCGGCGGGACGCTCGACGGCGCGAAGGGTTTCCTCGCCGTGCTCATCTCCCGCGCACTCGAGTTCCCCGTCGAGGTGCAGCTCGCGTGCGGCGTCGCCGCGCTCGTCGGTCAGATGTGGCCGGTGTTCCACCAGTTCGATGGCGGCCGAGCGAACGCGACCGGATGGGGTTTCGCCCTCGCAGCCGATCCCATCGCCGCGCTGATCATGGGTGTGCCGCTCTACTTCGGCTTGCTCAGCGTCCGAGTGGTCCACCCGCGGCCGACTCGGTTGCTCCCTCTCGCGAGCATCCTGTCGTTCGCGATCTTTCCGGCCGTCATCTGGGAGCAGGAGGGCACCACGCCGACGGTCGTCGCGGGCCTCATCGTCCTCGGCCTCATCCTGTTGCGCCGGATCACCGCCGGTCTCCGAAGGGACCTCGACACCGGCGCGCCGGCCGCGCGCGTCCTCGCCAACCGGGCGCTGTACGACCGTAGCGAGCTCCAGGAGCGTGGAGTGGTGGCGATCTAGAGCACTCCGCGCGAGCCCTTCGGCGACGCGCGGCATCCGGCGTGCTCTGCCGCACGGTGTGCCGCCGTTGGATGGTTTCTACCCGCGGGTGTCGCTGGCGGCGTTCCTGTCAGGCGGCTGCTTCGGCTGCTACGCGGCGTGGCGTGGAAACGCCCAGCGTCGCACTCAAATACGGGCGCTGCCATCGAAGTGGAGCGAGGTGGACGGTTGGGCAGCCTAGTGCTCTTCCCGCGGAGCCCCGCTCGGCGGAACGACGGGCAGCGGCGCGAGCCGACCGAGGGTCCGGCGCGCAAGCTGTCCGAGGCTTCGTTCGTGATGTGGCTCGATGCGAAACGATCGCACGAGGGCGACGACGATGATGGCGGCGGCGGAGGTCGCGCCGCTTAGCTGAAGCGATCCATCGCGACCGCGACCGCCGCGATCGCTGCCGTCTCGCTCCGGAGATTCCGACCGCCCAGAGACACCGTGATGGCGCCGTGCTGCCGCGCGAGCGCGATCTCGTCGTCGGCGATCCCCCCCTCGGGTCCGATCACGAGCGATAGCTCACGCGCACTCTGTGGCACTGCGTCGCGCAGACGCGCGCGCCGCTCGCTCTCCCACGCGACGAGGACGGGCGCCGGAAGAGCACCGAACAGCTGTGTCCATGAGAGAGCCGCATCGACCTGTGGGATGCGCCCGCGCCGCGCCGTCTCGGCCGCTTCGCGCGCGATGCGCTCCCAGCGAGAGCGTTTCGCCTCGCTAAGGCTACGTACCACGGAACGGGCGCTGGTGAACGGAACGATCCGCGAAACACCGAGTTGCGTCACGGCCTCCACGACCTCCTCGTCGTGATCGCCCCGCAGCACCGGTAGCGCGAGCGTGAGCGCGACGGTCGGCTCCCCTGGCGTGAAGCCGCGTTCGCGAACGACCGCGGTCACGGACGTCGGCCGCACGGTCTCCAGAGTGACGACGGCCTCGGCGCCGTCGGCCACGAGCGCGACCTCGTCGCCAGCGCGCAGGCGCAGGACAGTCGCGATCTGCCGCGCCTGCGCGCCGGTGAGCGTCACGCGGTCCGCGCGCAGCGTCTCGGCACCGACAAAGAAGCGGTGCACTAGCGACGCAGCGCGAGCGCGACCCAGTCGTCGCGCTCGTTGCGATCGAGGACTTCGAGGCGCACGTGCGAGAACGCCTCGCGCGTCGCGGCCTCCGACGGCGCGCTGATGCCGGCGAGAAGGAGCGTGCCGCCACTCGTGAGTCGCGCCGCGAGGTGCGGCGCGATGCGCTGAAGCACCGGCGCGACGATGTTCGCGATGACGACCTCGAAACGACCAGGCACGTCTGCGGCGCTTCCGACCCCGACCGGGATCGCGATGCCGTTGCCGACCGCGTTCTCACGCGCCGCGTCCACCGCGAGCGTGTCCGTATCGACGGCGACGACGGGAGACGCGCCGCGCTTCGCCGCGGCGATCGCGAGGATCCCCGAGCCGGTACCGACATCGAGAACGCTCTTGCCCTCGAGTGCCAACGTGGAAAGCGCTTCGAGGCACTGCTGCGTCGTCGGATGCAGACCAGTGCCGAACGCCATTCCGGGATCGAGGACGAGCTCGACCGCGTCACCAGAGGCCTCGGACCACGTCGGCCGGACGACGAAGGCACCGATGCGGATCGGCACGAACTCCGCCTTCCAGCTCTCGAGCCAGTCATTGTCGTCGACGAGCCGCGCGGTGAGCTCGCCGATCGGGCCGAGGCCGAACGCCTGAAGGTGGCCGAGCGCGTCACGCACGTCCGACACCTTCGCGAAAACGTCGGCGTCCTCGATGAGGTACGCCTTCACCGTGTGGTCGGCGCCGCGTCCCCGCTCGAGCGGGACTTCGACCGCGATGCCGTTGTACCCGACGCGCGACAGGATCTCGCTCACCGCTTCGACGGCTTCGGCGTGCGCGGGAACGGCGATCTCGAGCCAGCGGATCGGCGGCGTCATTCGCCGCCGATGGCGTCCTTGATGCGGTCGAAGACGTTGCGTGCGTCGCCCTCGTCGTGCTGCTCGGGCGCGCCCTCGATCTCATGCAGCTGGCGGTAGAGCGCCTTCTGCTCTTTCGTCAGCGTGCGCGGGATCGCGACATCGAGGTACACGAGCTGGTCGCCACGGCCCGATGAGCCGAGATGCGGCACGCCCTTCGCGCGCAGACGGACCATCTGCCCGTGTTGAGCGCCGCTCGGCACCTTCACGGCCGCGGTCGCGCCTTCGATCGTCGGGACCTCGAGGTCTGCCCCGAGCGCGGCCTGCGCCGGTGAGATCCGGAGCACGTGCACGAGGTCGTCGCCCTCGCGACGGAAGAACGCGTGCTCGCGAAGCCGGATGAGCACGTAGAGATCTCCTGAGGGTCCGCCGCGCAGGCCGGCCTCGCCTTCGCCGGCGACGCGCAGCTGCTGCCCGTCGTCGATCCCCGCGGGGATGTCGAGGGGAAGCTCGTGGTCACGGCGCTCGCGACCCTCACCGCGGCAGCGCGTGCAGAGCGCGTCGACCGTCTTGCCCGAGCCGCCGCAGCGCGGGCAGGTCGACACGTTCACGAAGCGACCGAAGACCGATTGCTGCACCTGCCGGACCTCGCCACGCCCGTTGCAGGTGGCGCAGGTCGAGATCTTCGAGCCGGGCTCAGCGCCGCTGCCCTCGCAGCGCTCGCAGGTCTCGAGGCGCGGGACGCGGATCGTGCGCGCGCCGCCCTTCACGGCGTCGATGAGCTCTATCTCGATCTCCATGCGCAGATCGGCGCCGCGCATCGGTCCGCGCGGCTCGCGCCGGCGGAAGTCGCTGCCGAAGAACGTCTCGAAGAGATCGCCGATGCCGAAGTCGCCCAGACCCTGGCCGTTCCCGAACATGTCGTAACGCTGGCGCCGCTCAGCGTCGGAGAGCACCTCGTACGCCTCGGTGATCGCCTTGAAGCGCTCGCCGCCGTCGGACGTCTGGCTCGTGTCAGGGTGGTGCTGGCGCGCGAGCTTCCGGTACGCGCTGCGGATCTCATCCGTCGTCGCGGTGCGCGGCACGCCGAGGAGCTCGTAGTAGTCGATGCGCGTCCCAGCCATCACTGTCATTATCCCGGCTCATGGCTGACCTCTTCCGCTTCATTACACAGTTCCTGCACGTCTTCGCCGGCATCCTCTGGATCGGCGGCGGCTTCTACACGCTGTTCGTGCAGCTGCCGGCCCTCCTCGCCGCCCCCGCGCCAGCGCGCGGGCCGGTCATGGCGCAGCTGGCGCCGCGGCAGATCTTCTACATCCTCCGGGTGGCGGAGCTCACGCTCGTGACCGGCGTGCTCAACCTGTTCGCGTCGGGCCGAGCCCAACAGCTTCAGGACCCCCTCGGGTCACGTTGGAGCATCGTCCTGGGCCTCGGCATCCTCCTGGCCTTCGGGCTGTACATCCTCGTCCGCAGGACCGTCGTCCCGTGGACGCAGCGGATGTTGACGCTCGGTCCGAAAGCCGCCGCGGGCGACGCGGCCGCCGCGGCCGAAGCGGGCCAGATCATCAAACGCATCCAGATGATCGGTCGCGTCCAGATCGTCATCGGCACGCTCATCATCCTCGCGATGGTCACCGCGCGCCTCAGCTGACCGGTGGCCCTGGTGTTCGCGGCGATCGCGCCGCACGGCAGCATGGCGATCGCGGAATGGTGCAAGCCCGAGGAGCGCGCGCTCGCCGCCAAGACGCGCGCCGCGATGGAGGATCTCGGGCGCCGTTTCGCCGTAGCCTCGCCGGAGGTCACCGTCGTGCTGACGCCGCACAACATCCACGTCGAGCGCGGCATGGCCGTCGTCCTCGCGGGCACGATGGCTGGGACGCTCGAGAGCGGCGCGACGCCGATCGCGATGCGCGTCCCGGTGGACCGCGACTTCGCGATCGACATCGCCGTCGCGGTCGGTGAGGCAGGCGTTCCTATCGCGGCAGTGAGCTACGGCGCGAACGACACGGCGGCGGCGGTGTTCCCGATGGACTGGGGCACGCAGGTGCCGCTGCACTTCATGGGCGGCCGGGATGAGCCGCCCAAGCCGATCGTCATGGTCGCGCCGGCGCGCGATCTTCCGTGGGACGCGCACGTGACCGCAGGCCGTGCGATCGCGAAAGCGGCCGAGACATCCGGCAAGCGCGTCGCGCTCATCGCCTCGTGCGATCACGGACACGCGCATGACCCGAAGGGTCCCTATGGGTTCAGCCCGGCATCCAAAGAGTTCGACGACAAGGTCGTGGAGCTCGTGAAGAGCGACGCCCTCGGTGAGCTGCTGCGATTCGACAAAGCGTTCGTCGCCGAGGCGAAGGCCGACAGCTTCTGGCAGATGCTGATGCTCCACGGCGCGATCGCCGACCGCTGGCACGGCGAGTTCCTTTCGTACGAGGCGCCGACGTATTTCGGCATGCTCTGCGCGGCGTATTTGCCCAGAAATCCGGCCTAGGGAACCTTCCGCCCGGCTCGCCGTCATACCGCCATCCGGCCATGGCCGGAAGGAGGACACGGTATGAGACGGTTCATCGCCGGCGCGGCAGCACTCGTCGCAGCCTTCGTCGTGAGCACGCAGCCAGCCGCAGCCTGCGCGGGCCTCATCGGCCCCAACGGCGCGGTCAACCTGCTCCGCACCACGACCTTCGCGGGTTACCACGATGGCATCGAGCACTACGTCACCGCGTTCAAGTTCCAGGGCGGTAGCGGGCAGTTCGGCTCGCTCGTACCGCTTCCGGGTGTTCCGACGTCGGTCGAAAAGGGCGGCGACTGGACGCTCCAGCGCCTGATCCGCGAGACCGAGCTCGCGAAGCGCTCGCTCTTCGCGCCGACCGCTCTCGCGTCGGCGGGTGCGCGCGAGGACGCGCAGGTCCTGATGCAGGTGAAGATCGACGCGCTCGACATCAGCGTTCTCAAGGGCGGCGGCGAGGCCGTCGGACGGTGGGCCACCGAGCACGGCTTCCGTCTTCCCGCTGACGCACCCGAGGTGCTCGACTTCTACGCCGCGCGTAGCCCGATCTTCCTGGCCGCCGTCTTCGACGCCGACGCGGCAAAGGCAAAGGGCCAGAACATCGGCGACGGCACGCCGGTCCACATCACGATCCCGACCGCGAATCCCTGGGTCCCGCTGCGGATCCTCGGCACCGGCAAGAACGCCAACGATCGCATCACCGCGGATGTCTATCTCCTGACGGATCGCAAGCCTGTGCTGCTCCCCGCGCCGATCGGCAACGGCATGCAGCTCGAGCACAGCGCGACCGCATCGGCGTCGCTGCTGGACGACCTTCGTTCCGACAAGGGCATGGACTGGGTCCCTGAGATGGGTTGGCTCACCAAGCTCGCCATCAACGCGTCGGCGAGCCAGCTGACGTACGACCTCGCGGTCAGCGCGAACGGGACCGTCGCGTCTCGTGTCGCCGCCGGACTCGAGGCTCCTGCGAACCCGACGACTCCCGCAAGCAACAACTCATCGAGCCAGCCGGTCGCCCTCATGGGCATCGCGATCCTCGGACTCGGCGCGCTCCTTCTCGTCGGCAGGTTCGCCCCACGGTCGGTCAAGCCGTGAGGCGCGCCCTGGTGGCGCTCGCGCTCGCCGCATTCGCGGCGAGCGCCTGCGCCACGGCGCAGGCCGCCACGCCGACGCAGGTCGGCGTCCGGATCCACTACTCGCACTTCGCGCCAGATCGCATCGAGGTGCCAGCCGGAGTGCCGATCACCTTCACGATCGTGAACGACGACCCGATCGACCACGAGTGGCTCATCGGAGACGCCGCGTTCCACGACCGGCATCGCACCGGCACCGAGCCGGTCCACGGTGACCGTCCCGATGAGGTCTCGCTCCCGCCGATGTCGACCAAACTGACTACGCTCACCTTCGCGCCCGGCACGTACACGTACATCTGCCACTTCCCTGGGCACGAGGCCTACGGAATGGTCGGAGCGCTCGTCGCCAGAGGCTAGTGAGGTCCGCTGAGCACTGGCAGTGCGAAGCTCGTGACGCGCCACCCACCATCGACATAGCCGAGCGTCGCGACGTACTTGCGATCGAACAAGCCGGTCACGCCGTAGTGGCCCACGGTCGCGGTGGCTGCGGGACGGTCGAGGACCAATGGATTCGGAAGCGCGTCCCAGCGGCGCGTCTCGTCGAAGTCCCACGACCCAAGTAATCCAGCATCGCTGGCCCAGTACTGCGGCTGAGTGATCAACAGCTTCGCGCTCGCGATCGCGCTCGACTTGACCTGGTACGCGCCTCGCGCATCCGTGATCGCGCTCGCGCTCTCCGGTGGCACGGGCGTCGGTCCGTGGTTGGACGGGTCGGACGGAAAGACCATGACCTGAGCGCCGCGGACCGGCGCGCCGCCCACGGTCACCGTCCCGCTCAGCAGGTGCTTCGCGCCGGTATACGGAGTGGTGAACGGGGTGGGCACGACCGTCCGGGCGGCAGGCGCCGGCGTCGCTTGCCGTGGCGGGGCGGTCACCTGCATCGTCGCCATCGGCGTCGGGACTGCCGTCGTCGGCTGGACGCTCGCAGCGCTCCCAGCCTGACCGGTCCCGAGCCGCTCGCGCGACGCGCGCAACTGCTGTCCGACCACCAGGCCAGCGGCGATGATCGCAACGGCGAGAGCGCCCTGCATGAGCAGACGAGGCATCACTTTCATGATGGGGCTTGCCCGCCTGGTCCTAACGTGTGGCGGCGCCGTGGGAGTTTGATGCGGGCTCGGAGCGGACCGCCTGCGCGGCGATCAGCGTCGGGGCACAGGCCGCGAGCAGCAGGACCACATAGAGGAAGAGGCGCCGCATGGAGTCATCCTCCAGCGGCGCCTCTCTTCGCGCGTCTGAGTTCGCTCGCGCGAACTCTTATCAGCTCTGCTCTTTGAACTCGCCCTCGATGGTGTCGCCGTCCTTCTTGTCGCCGGCCGTGGCACCCGCGGGTTCGCCCTCGGGCTGCTGTGGCTGGCCGTCGTTTGAGGGCGGCTGCTGCTGGTTCATGGCCTCGCCGATCTTCATCGACGCGACTCGCAGCTCCTCCATCGCGGTCTTGATCCGCTGCGTGTCGTCGCCCTTCAGCGTCTCGCGCAGCGCGGCGATCTTCTCCTCGACATCCTTCTTGATTTCGGCGGGAGCCTTGTCGCCGAGGTCGCGGAGCGTCTTCTCGATCTGGTACGCGAAGGTGTCGGCTTCATTGCGGGTCTGGATCCGCTCGACGTTGCGGCGGTCCTCCTCCGCATGCGCCTGCGCGTCCTTCACCAGCTTCTCGACCTCGTCCTTGCTGAGGCCGCTCGAAGCGGTGATCGTGACGTGCTGCTCCTTGCCACTGGCCTTGTCCTTCGCCTTGACGTTGAGGATCCCGTTCGCGTCGATGTCGAACGTCACCTCGATCTGCGGAACGCCTCGTGGAGCAGGCGGGATGCCGTCGAGGATGAATCGCGCCAGGCTCTTGTTGTCCGCGGCGAGCTCGCGCTCACCCTGGACGACATGGATCTCCACCTGGGTCTGGCCGTCGCTGGCCGTGGTGAAGATCTGCGACTTCGACGTCGGAATGGTGCTGTTGCGCTCGATGAGCTTGGTGGCGACGCCACCGAGGGTCTCGATGCCGAGCGACAGCGGCGTGACGTCGAGGAGAAGGATGTCCTTCACCTCGCCCTTGAGCACGCCGGCCTGGATCGCGGCGCCGATCGCCACGACCTCGTCAGGGTTGACGCTCTTGTTCGGCTCCTTGCCGAACAGCTTCTTCACGGTCTCCACGACGAGCGGCATGCGCGTCATGCCACCGACCAGGACCACTTCGTCGATCTTGTCCGCGCTCACGCCCGCGTCTGCGATGGCCTTCTTGACGGGACTGACCGTCTTCTCGACGAGGTCACCGATGAGCTGCTCGAGCTTGCTCCGCGTCAGCGTGATGACGAGGTGCTTCGGACCGGCCTGATCCGCCGTGATGAACGGCAGGTTGATCTCGGTCTGCTGCGTGCTCGAGAGCTCGATCTTCGCCTTCTCCGCAGACTCCTTCAGACGCTGAAGGGCCATGCGGTCGTTCTTCAGATCGATGCCCTGATCCTTCTTGAATTCCTCGATGAGCCAGTCGATGATCCGCGCGTCGAAGTCGTCGCCACCCAGGTGCGTGTCACCATTCGTGGCCTTGACCTCGAAGACACCTTCACCGAGCTGCAGGATCGAGATGTCGAAGGTCCCGCCGCCGAGGTCGTAGACCGCGACGAGCTCGTCCTTCTTCTTGTCGAGCCCATAGGCCAGCGCGGCCGCGGTGGGCTCGTTGATGATGCGCAGGACCTCGAGGCCAGCGATCTGGCCGGCGTCCTTCGTGGCCTGACGCTGGCTGTCGTCGAAGTACGCGGGAACGGTGATGACCGCCTGCGTGACCTTGTCGCCGAGGAACGCCTCGGCGTCGGTCTTCAGCTTGCCGAGGATCATCGCCGAGACCTCGGGCGGCGTGAGCTTGCGGCTGTCGGCGAGGACGACCTCGACGCCGCCGTTGCTTGCCTGACCGACCTTGTATGGGACCTGCTTCAACGATCGCTGCACCTCGGGGTCGGTGAAACGCCGCCCCATGAAGCGCTTGATCGAGTAGATCGTGTTCTCCGGGTTCGTGATCGCCTGCCGCTTCGCGACCTGGCCGACCAGACGCTCCCCGCTCTTGGTGAACGCGACGACGGACGGCGTGATCCGTCCACCCTCCGCGTTCGGGATGATCGTGGGCTCTCCACCTTCCATGTACGCCACGGCCGAGTTGGTGGTGCCCAGGTCGATACCGATGACCTTTGGCATGTTCGCTACTCCTTCTTCTTGGCGACCGTGACGAGCGCTGGGCGGATGACCCGGTCGTGCAGTCGGTACGCCTTTTGATGTTCTTCGATGACAGTGCCCTCGGGCTTGTCGGACTCGACGTACGCGACGGCCTGGTGCAGATACGGGTCGAACGGTTTGCCGAGCGAGTCGATCACGTCGAGGCCTTCGGCCTCGAGGACCGTGCGCAGCTTGCGCTCAACGAGCCACATCCCTTCGACCCACGGCTGACCCTTCAGATCCTCCGGCACCGTGCCAAGCGCGCGGTCGTAGCCGTCGAGAACGTCGAGCAGCTTCGCGATGAGATCCGCCTTTGCGAACTTGGCGAACTCGTTCCGCTCGCTTTCGTTGCGCTTGCGGTAATTCGCGAAGTCCGCGGTCATGCGCTGGAGATCGCTCGTGAGCTCCTCGACCTTGGACTGCGTCGTGGGCGGTTCGGGCTCCACATCGGCGACCGCGCCGTGGGTCGGCCCATTCGTCCGCGTCCGAAGACGCTCTTCGAGCAGCTCCTCCGCCTTTCGTGCTTTGTCGTCCATGATCTAGTGACCCTCCATGACTCGAACGAGATCGCTCATCAGCGATCCGACGTAGCGCACCGCGCCGATGGTGCGCGCGTAGTCCATGCGCGTCGGACCTACGACGCCGACGTATCCGAGGTATTCCGTGCCGGCACCGTACCGTCCGAACACCAGGCTGCAGCCACGGAGTGGCTCCAGCCGGTGCTCGCTGCCGATCGCGACATGCACCTCGTCGTCGCCGAGCGTCGGCGGCAGCAGGTCGATGAGGCGCGTGCGGTCCTCGAGGAGCCGCAGCATGTCCTGCATCCGTCCGCCGGCCGCGAACTCCGGTTGCGCGAGGATGTTCTGGATGCCATCGGTATAGACGTCATGCGTCCGCGCGGCGTCGTGGTCGTCCAGCGCTCGCGCGATCGCTCCGGCGACCTCGGAGTCGACACCCGTCTCGCTCCGAGTCGCGCCGCGCACACCGGCGGCGTCGCGAGATAGCAGCGCCTCGGTGAGACGCGATGACAGCGAACGCAGATGCTCGGGCGTCGTCGCGACGCGCAGCTCGATCAGCTGCTGCGCCACCGTGCCTCCTTCGAAGACGACGACGACCAGGGCGCGCCTCTCGCTGATCGGGACCACCTCGACGTGCCGCAGCGTGGCCCGGCCCGATGCCGGTGGCGTCACGATGGCCGCCTCGGTCGTCAGACGAGCGAGCGTCGAGGCCGCGAGACGCAGCCACTCCGACGTGTTCGAGAGCGCCTGCTGGAACTGGTGGCTCACCGTGAGCTGCTCCTCCGGATGAAGACTCGGCCGCGGCATCAGGCTCTCGATGAAGTAGCGGTACCCCAGATCTGTCGGAACGCGTCCGGCGGATGTGTGCGGATGCGTGAGGAGACCCATCTCCTCGAGCGCGGCCAGCTCACTCCGGACCGTGGCCGACGAGACATCGAGGCGGTACTGACGGACGAGCGCCGCTGAGGCCACCGGCTGGGCCGTGGCGATGTACTCACGGATGACGGCGCGCAGCAGATCACGTTGCCGCTCGCCGAGCTGTGGGAGCTGATCGCTCTTCTGAGGCACTTAGCACTCTCCCATCGAGAGTGCTAATACCCTAGCAAGGCACCGCAGTCGTCGTCAAGCCTGTAACGCTCGCTAAGCCGGTCGTTCGGCTGGCACCCAGCGTGCTGATTGCCACACACTGACGTAGGCGTGGAGGTTCCATCGATGGGGTCGGAGTTCAAGGACTTTCTGCTCAAGGCGAACGTGCTCGCGCTGGCTCTCGCGTTCATCATCGGCGTGGCGCTCGCGGCGGTGGTCAATTCCCTGGTGAAGGACATCATCATGCCGCCCGTGGGGCTGCTCCTCGGTGGGGTCGATTTCAACAACCTGTTCGTCGACCTCTCGGGAAAGCATCCCGCGAGCTTGAAGGCGGCGCAGGACGCGGGGCTGGCGACGCTCAATTACGGCGTGTTCATCAACACGGTGATCACGTTCATCATCGTCGCCTTCGTGGTGTTCGTGATCGCGCGAACGTTCGTGCCGAAGGGCGCACCGACGAAGATCTGCCAGTTCTGCGGCGAGGAGATCCTTGCCTCGGCGACGCGCTGCCGGTACTGCACCAGCCAGCTGACGGCGGGTGCGCGAACCTAGACCGGCGTCGGGCTGATCAGCGCGCGGACGCGGCCGACAAGATCATCGAGCTCGAATGGCTTGGTGACGTAGTCGGCCGCGCCCAGCTCCGTCGCGTAGTTGCGCTCGGACAGGCCGAACATCGCGGTCACCACCACGACGGGCATCTTCACGAGACGGCCATCCGAACGCAGCTCGCGCAGCACCGAGAAGCCGTCGCGTCGCGGCATCATGAGGTCGAGGACCATGCACGAGGGCTCCAGCGAGTCCACGAGCCGCATCGCCTCGTCGCCGTCGCTCGCGAGCTTCGAGTCAAGGCCGTCGTCCCGCAGCGCTGTGACGATCACGTCGCCCAGAGCGGGATCGTCCTCGACCACCAGGACCAGAGGACGCTTTCGCGCCACTAGACCCGGATCTCCTTCGCAAGCCGTTCGGGATCAACGATGACGATGTGGCGCCGGCGGATCCCGATGATCTCGCGCCGCTCGAGGTCCCCGAGCACACGGTTCACCGACACGCGCGACGCGCCGATGAAGGCCGCCAGCTCGTCCTGCGTGAGCGTGAGCTCGAGCTTCGCGGTGCCGTCCGCCTGCGCGAGATCGAGCAGGTACTTCGCGACCCGGCTCGGCACGTCCAGGAAGATGAGGTCCTCGACCCGATCCGACAGCCTGCGGATCGTCTTCGCGAGCGCATCGAGCACGACGCGGACCGACGCCGGATGCGCCTCGAGGAACGCGAGGAAGTCGTCGCGCGCCAGAAGGGCGGCCCGGGTGTCCTCGAGCGCCGTCGCCGAGGCGGAGCGCGGGCTGCCGTCGAACAGCGCGAGCTCCCCGAAGAAGTCGCCGGTGCGCATGATCGAGACCAGCGCCTCCTGACCGAACTCGCCCGGGAGCGCGATCTTCACCGCTCCGGCCAGCACCACGTAGAGGTGCATCCCCGGATCGTCCTTACGGAAGAGCGCCTCGCCGCGTTTGAACGACCGCATGCGCATCCGCTCGGCAAGCTGCGCAACTTCGGCATCGTCGAGCTTGGCGAAGAGCGGATAGCGCCGCAGGTGGTCCGGGAGACGTGTCTCCGGCACGGCGCGATTCTAGGTATTCGAACCGCGAAGGGCGTCTCGGACGACGAGGAATTCACCGCGCACATGCGCGTGGAGCAAAGGTGGAGCAACGAGCCTGCCCCGATGAGCGCTGCGCCACGCTGGCGGCTTGTCGGATGGTTGGGCCTTGTCCTTGTACTCGGTGGCCCCTGCGGCGCGTTCTTCCTCGCGTGCAACGGCCTTCCGCCGTTCCAGATCTCGGACGACTCCGGCCAGCAGTTCGGGCTAAAGCGCGGCGTGCCCGGACGGACTCAGGGTCTGGTTGATCCCCGTGACGTTCGAGAACCGCGCCACATATCCATCGGGCGACGGGTGAACGCTGGGCGAGCATCCTTGCTGTCACGCATCCCGTCGGCGCCCGCTCCGCCCACCTTACGTGCTATCGGATGGCCTACGTTGCGGCGGCTTTCGATCTGTCGCCGTTCCTGTCCGGCCCTTGACGGCCACTCCACAATCGACCGCCCATGGACGGCGAGACCACGGTCCGCACCGGCGAGGCGTACGTCTCGGGCGCTCTCACAGCGCTCGAGGAGGGCGCACGCATGCGGCTCTTTTATGAGCTGCTGGCGGAGGTGGTGGAGTCGGTCGGCCTCCGCGCCTACCTTCCCCACCGCGTGACGGGTCCCGTGGCCGCCGCCCATTTGGAACCGCGTGCCGTATACGACATCGACCGCGCGCACGTGACCTCGGCACGCGTCGTCGTGGCGTATGCGGGCATCCCGTCCTTCGGCGTCGGCATCGAGGTCGAGCTCGCACGCGAGCACGCCGTGCCGGTCGTCCTCGTCGTCGAGCGCGAGCGGACGGTATCGCGCCTGCTGCTCGGCAACCCCGCGGTCGTCGAGGTCGTGCGCTTCGTAGACCTCGACGGACTCCGACGCGGGCTGGGCGCGGCCCTCGAGCGCATCGCGGCCATCGCTCCGGGAGCCGCCCTCCCCGTCGTGTCGGACGATGTGGTCGTCCAGCGTTTCCTCGCATCGCTCGAGCAGGCGCGCCACCTTCCTGATGGCGAGATCGCGGCGCTCCTTCGCATCGGAGAGCTGGACGGGGCGGCCGCATCGACGATCCGCGATGCCGTGGCGACCGGACGCCTGTTCGGCGCGGGCCTGCGCGACCTCGTCGGCCGCCACGCGCTCCGCGGCGCCGACCTCGGCGTTTTCGTCCTTCACGACGTGCTCGAGCGTTCGCTCGCCGATACCGCGCGGGCGATCGGCCTCGATCCCCGCGCGACGAGAAAGCGCCTCGAGAACGCGCGCTCGCGCGTCGGCCTCGCGGCGGACGCGCCGGGCGCGGACATCGCACAATGGCTCGTGACCGAGCTGATCGCCCCGCCGACGCGGGCGCTGCAGCTCCATCTCTTCAGTGGAGGGCACGACGCCGCATGAGCAAGGGGCAAAAGAAGCAGAAGACGACCGGCAAGCTGGGCTGGCGCAGCAAGAAGGCCAACCATGGGCGGAAGCCCGGGATGGGTCGCGGCAAGCGCAACTAGCCGGTTTCTTGAGGTAAATGAGACACGCCGCCCCTTCCGGGCGGCGTGTCACGTTTCAGTGGGTACGCGAACTAGCGGCGGCGCTTGCGTGCGGTGCTCTTACGCGCAGTCGACTTGCGGCCGGTGCTCTTTCGCGTCGCCTTGCGCGCTGTCGACTTGCGCTTGGTGCCTTTGCGCGCGGTGGTCTTCTTCTTGGCGGTGGTCTTCTTGCGACCGGTGCTCTTACGAGCCGTCGTCTTCTTCCTCGCGGTCGTCTTCTTGCGGGCGGTGCTCTTCCGGCCGGCGCTGGGCTTCGAGGCGCCGCCCATCGAACCGCCACCCATCGATGACGGTGGCGTTGGCGGTGTACCCGACGGCTGCGGTGCGGGCCAGATGGATCCAGGCTGCTTCTGCGATGACCAATCGTTACCGGTGTTCTCGTCCTGCATGAGGCCTCCCCAAATTTCTTTCGCGCTGGGAGAAGTGCTGTCTGTGCGTGTCATATCGCGTTCGGCACTTCGCCGCAAGCGCGTAGTCGTACTAGACCGGTGCCAACGAGTTCACGTCGTCGGGAAGCAGTCGGACGAACACCTCATTCGCGAGCAAGCGGCCTCGCGCGGTGAGGCGCACGCGCTCGCCGGACCAACGCACGAGGCGCGTGCCGTCGAGCGAGCGCAGCGCGCTCCGAACGTGCAACACCGCGTCCGGCCCGAAGCGCGAGCCGTAACGGACCAGGTCGAGGCCCTCGTCGAGACGCAGCGCGAGCATCGCGCCGTCCACCGCGGCGTCGGCGGCCGCGTCGACGATCCGCTCATCGCCTCGATCGATCGCGCCGATGTAGGCGGTCAGCACTCCCACGTTGCGTGAGCGCACGCCGGCGACGTGCGAATGCGCACCCGCGCCCACACCGAGCCAGTCGCCGTTACGCCAGTAGCCGAGGTTGTGGCGGCAGCGCTTGCCGGGACGCGCCCAGTTCGCGATCTCGTAGTGCCGGTAGCCGCTACGTGCCAGGAACGCCTCAGCCAGCTCGTACAGCGTCGCGATCCCGTCCTCGTCGGGCTGCGCCGCCGCAGACCGCCGCCGCCACCGCTCGACGGACCGCCAGCCGGCCCCCGGCCAGTTGGCCACGGCCTCCTCCGGCTCGAGCGCGAGCTCCAGTGGATAGCAGGAGAGGTGGTCCGGCCCCAGGGCCGTCGCGATCTCGAGGTCCTCCCGCCACCCCGCGGCGGTCTGCCCCGGCCAGCCGAAGATCAGGTCCAGGTTGACGTCTAAACCCACCGAGCGCGCGGCGGCCACCGCGGGCGCGATGTCCTCGGGCTGGTGGGTGCGGCCGAGGGCGCGCAGGCCGGCGGGCGAGAACGACTGGGCGCCGAGCGACAGGCGCGTGATCCCCAGGCCGGCCCACGCCTCGAGCCGCGCGCGATCGAGTGTCGCTGGGTTCGCCTCGACGGTCGCCTCGACTGGTCGGAGATCGAATGCGTCCCCGAGAGCGGCTCCGAGCCGCGCGATCTCGCGAGGTTCAAGGAGGCTGGGAGTTCCGCCGCCGAAGAACAGCGTCGTTACCCGCGGCTTCTCCAACCGCTGACCCTCGCGCCTGATCTCCGCGTCGACGGCATCGAGGTAACGCGAGCGGAGCGCAGTCCGAGCAGGAGCCGTCGCGAAGTCGCAATAGGGACATCGCGATGCGCAGAACGGGATGTGCACGTATACGCCCAGCGCTTTCGGCGGGCGACGCGCCGAAACCCTCTCAACGCGCGAAACCCCGTCCCTTCGGGACGGGGACCCCTCGCGCGCGGGGGCCCTCGGCGCGTCGCCCGCGCCTCGCTCGTCTCGCACCGACATCCCGTTCATCGGCGAATGGCTCCGAGAAGATCAGGCAGCTCGGCGTCGGCTGACAGCTCCGAAGTTCGCGCAAGGTCGACGAGCCAATCGCGGGACTCGTGCACGAAGGCGAGCAGGTGCGAGGGGCGCCACTCGTCCTCGGTCACGACGCGCTCGTCGCCGAAGTCGGGCAGCAACAACACGTACGCCGTGTTCCGATCGACGAGTCGCGCTCCGGCCACGCCGTAGGCGCCGATCTTCTCGGCCCCGCCGAGCGCACCGAGCACGGACGCTCGCAGCGGCACGACGATCTCCACGAGCCTCGCGTCGTCCTCGGTCTCGCCAACTCCCGCGGCGCGGTGGAGCGCGAGCCCGGCATGCCCCGCGTAGAGCCCTTCGAGCAGACCGCGCGTCTCGCGCGAGAGGCAGGCCCACACGGTCGCGGCGTCACCGGCCGCGATCGCCTGTAGGAATGTCGAGGCATTCGTCTGTGTCGGATGGTCGAACTGCAGCTTGGGCTGCTTCATGCGTCGTCCTTGATGCGCAGCACGGCGAGGAAGGCCTCCTGGGGGATCTCGACCGATCCCACCATCTTCATGCGCTTTTTGCCTTCCTTCTGCTTCTCGAGCAGCTTCTTCTTGCGCGTGATGTCGCCGCCGTAGCACTTCGCGATCACGTCCTTACGCTTCGCGCTGACGTTCTCGCTGGCGATGATCTTTCCGCCGATCGCGGCCTGGATGCGCACGTCGAACATCTGCTTGGGGATGAGGCCGCGCAGCTTGTGGACGAGGAGACGACCGATGTGCTGCGCCTTGTCGCGGTGCACGATGACCGACAGCGCGTCGACCAGCGTTCCCGCGACGAGGATGTCGAGGCGCACGAGATCGGCGGCGCGGTACTCGGCGAATTCGTAATCGAGCGAGGCGTAGCCCTGCGAACGGCTCTTCAGCTGGTCGTAGAAGTCGACGATGACCTCGGACAGCGGCATGTCGTACTTCAACATCGCGCGCGTCGGGTCGACGTAGCTCATATCGAGGAGCGTCCCGCGCTTGCCCTGCGCCAGATCCATGATCGGCCCGACGTAATTGGTCGGCGTGATGAGCGTCGTCGTCATCCACGGCTCGCGGATCTCCTCGATCGTGCCCGGGTCGGGGAGCATCGCGGGGTTGTCGACCGCGACCTCGTCGCCCTTTTGCGTGATCACGCGGTACTCGACCGAGGGTGAGGTCGCGATGAGATCCATGTCGTACTCGCGCTCGAGACGCTGCTGGATGATCTCGAGGTGGAACAGACCCAGGAACCCGCAGCGAAAGCCGAACCCGAGCGCCTGTGACGTCTCGGCCTCGTAGATCAGCGACGCGTCGTTGAGCCGCAGCTTCTCGAGCGCGTCGCGCAGCGATGGGTAGTCCTCGGCGCGCTGCGGGTAGAACCCGGCGAAGACCATCGGCTTCGCGGGCCGGTACCCAGGGAGCGGCGCCGCGGCTGGTCGCGATGCGAGCGTGAGCGTGTCGCCGACGCGGCAGTCGGCGACGGCCTTCAGTCCGGTCGCGGCGTAGCCGACTTCGCCCGCGGCAAGACGCGTGATCGGGCGCGGCTCGGGCGCGAAGACGCCAAGCTCGAGCATCTCGCTCGCCTTCTGCGTCGCCATCGGCAGGATGCGGTCCTCGGCGCTGAGAAGGCCGTCGACGACACGCACGTGCGCGACCACTCCCTTGTAGGCGTCGTAGTGCGAATCGAAGATGAGCGCGCGCAGCGGTGCGGTCGCGTCGCCTTTTGGCGGCGGCACGCGCTCGACGACGGCGTGGAGCAGGTCGGCGACACCCTGACCGGTCTTGCCTGACGCGAGAAGGATCTCGTCGTCCCTGAAGCCGAGCGTCGTGCGCAGGTCTTCGCGGACGATGTCGAGGTCGATGCTCGGTAGGTCGATCTTGTTGATGACCGGGATCACTTCGAGGCCCTGCTCGATCGCGAGGTAGGCATTCGCGAGCGTCTGCGCCTCGATCCCCTGCGACGCGTCGACCAGGAGGAGCGCGCCCTCGCATGCGGCGAGCGAACGGCTCACTTCGTAGTTGAAGTCGACGTGGCCGGGGGTGTCGATGAGGTTCAGCTCGTAGATCTCGCCGTCGCGGCCGGTCCATGCCATGCGCACGGCGCGGGCCTTGATCGTGACGCCGTGCTCGCGCTCGAGCTCCATCGAGTCGAGCAGCTGGTCCCGCATCTGCCGCAGCGCGACCGTGCCGGTCAGCTCGATGAGGCGGTCGGACAGCGTCGTCTTGCCGTGATCGACGTGCGCGATCACACAGAAGTTACGGATACGCGATTGTGGGTCGGACATCGCCTCCAGAGTAGGGTGGCAGAATCCCGCTGTGCCCGAGGAGCGTCGCGTCGTGACCGTGGTCTTCGCCGACGTGACGGGATCGACCGCCATGGGCGAAGCCAGTGATGCGGAGGACGTCCGCGCCATCCTCGGCCGCTATTACGAGATCGCGCGCGAGGTCGTCGCCGAGCACGGAGGCACGCTGGAGAAGTTCATCGGCGACGCGGTCATGGCGGTGTTCGGGATCCCACAGGCTCACGGCGACGATGCCGACCGCGCGCTCGCCGCAACCCTGACACTGCGGCAGCGTGTGGCCGCAGACCCACTGACCTCCGCGCTGCGTCTTCGCATCGGCGTGAACACCGGCGAGGTGGTGGCCGCGCGCGAGACGGCCGGAGGCGACTTCCTCGTCACCGGCGACCCTGTGAACGCCGCCGCTCGCCTTCAGCAGCACGCGGAAGAGGGAGCGATCCTCGTCGGCGAGCGAACACGACGTGCGGTGGCCGGCGCATTCCGTTTCGGCGACGAGCAACGTGTCAGCGCGAAAGGGAAAGCCACGCCGCTCGTCGCCGCGACCCTGCTCGAGCAGCTCCAGGGACGGCGCACGCAGCGCGCGCCGTTCCTCGGCCGGGAAACTGACCTCGCGCAGCTGGACCTCGTCGCTCGCCGCGCCTTCATCGAGCGCCGGCCCCAGCTGGTCATGATCACGGCCCCGGCCGGCACCGGTAAGTCACGCTTGGTCGAGGAGTTCGCTGCACGCGTGGGCGATGAAGTCAACGTCGCAACGGCGCAGTGCCTGCCCTACGGCGCCGCCGTGACGTTCCTGCCCCTGCGCGGTCTGCTCCGCGGGCTCCTCCGCATCCCGAGCGACGAGGGGCTGTTCGAGGCACTGCGGGCGGCATTCGCAGCTGCGGGCCATAACGACGAGGACGCGCAGCGCCTCTGCTCGATCATCGGCGCCACGCTCGGCGATGCGCAAGAGACGGAGCGCCGCGATCGCGACGAGATCTTCGCCGCGTGGCGGCTGCTCATCGAGGTGCTCGCGGCGCGTGGCTCGCTGGTCGTCGTCTTCGAGGATCTCCACTGGGCAAGTGACACGCTCCTCGACCTTGTCGAGCACGTGACGACGTCGCACACCGCGACACCACTCGTGATGGTCGCGCTCGCGCGACCGGAGCTCCACGACCGTAGGCCGAAATGGGGCGGTGGACGGCGGAACTTCACGTCTCTTGCGCTCGAGCCGCTAAGCACGGACGAGGCCCGCCGGCTCGTGGGTGTGCTGACCGAGACGGTTCCGGGGCGGATCGCCGACCGGATCGTCGATCGCGCGGGTGGCAACCCGTTCTTCGTTGGCGAGCTCGTACGCGCGTACGAGGATCACCGGCGCGCTGGTACGCAGGACGACGCCATCGTGCTGCCCGATACCGTCCACGCGACCGTGCTCGCCCGCATCGACGACCTGCCGGCCTCCGAGCGTTCCGTCCTTGAATACGCCGCGGTCGTCGGGCGCACAGCGCGAGCCTCGGCTGTCGGAACGCTTCTTCCCGAACTCGAGCCGCGCCAGATCGCTGACGCGCTCGAAGCCCTGGCGGAGCGCGACCTCATAACGCCGCAGGGCGCGGACGCCTACACCTTCCGCCACATCGTGATCCGAGAAGTCGCCTATGCCACGCTGCCGCGGGCCGATCGTGTGCGCGCACACCTGAGGCTTGCGCGCTGGCTCGAGGAGGATGCACCGGCGCACGGTAACGAGCTCGTCGAGCTCACCGCGTATCACTACCGGCAGGCGATCGCACTCTCGCCGGGCGGGCGCGTTCCCGAGGGACTCCCAGTCCCGACCGTTGTCCGCGCCCTCGAGCGGGCGGCACAGGTCGCCTCGAGCGGTGGCGCGTTCCGAGAGGCACGGGAGCAGCTGCGAGAGGCGATCCGGCTCGCGCCGGCTGAGGAGCATCTGCGTCTCTCCGAGCTGGTCGGCGACCTCGTTCGTTTCAGCGACTCCGCGGTCGACGGGTATGCCGAAGCGTTCGATCTGTGGCGGGCGAGTCCCGGCGGCGACCCTCAGGTGGGCGCGCGCCTGATGGTCAAGCGGATGAACGTGCTGGGTCGCTGGTCGGGCTCGCTGTCGCGTCCGGTCGACGGGGATGAGTTCGACAAGATGGCGGCCGTTGCGCGGCAGCTGCTCGATAGCGCTCCCAACGAGGTGCTCGAGGCGCAGCTCGCGTGCGCTCGTGCGTTTCAGTCACGCGCGGGTCTGACGGAGTCCACCGTCCTTGCTGATCTCGTGCGCGATGTTGAGTCAGCGCGGCGGCTCTACGCGGAGCGTGGTGACGCGGAGGCGGAGAGCGAAGCGCTCGACGCGCTCGGCGCGATCTACCGGAGCGGCTACGGCGACTATGAACGCGCCCTTGGCTGCGCGCGCCAGCGGATCGCCAACGCGCCGCGACTCGGTCTCCTCGAGCGCTCCGACGCGTGGAGTGTTGCGTTGTGGGACCTGACACTCCTCGGTCGCTACCGCGAAGCCATCGCGACCTACCAGGAGGCGCGAGGCGCGCTCCGCGCGGGCGAACCCGAGTACATCCTGGCGCACGCCACGACCTGGGCAACGTACTGCGCCATGTTGTGCGGCCGATGGGATGACGTGCAGAGCTTCGCCGACGCGGTGATCGCTATGCGCGAGCAGGGCCCCGACGGGATCGGTCGGTTCACGGCACCGGCGTTGATCGCGGCGACACGCGTGGCGGCGGCGCGCCTCGACGCGACCCGGCTCGCCCGGTACCGCAGCGTGTTCACCGCGGTGGCCGATGTCGGACGGCTGAAGCCCCCGACGCGGCTGCTCTGGGAGGCGTTCATCGCATCAGACGCCAAGATGGCCCGCGAGTACCTGCTGCAGCCGACCGGTCAGCGCGATCGCAAGGCCGAGCTCATCGCGATGATCCTCTTCGAAGTCGGCGAGCGGATCCCAGACAGCGAGCTCGACGAGATCGCCCGTCAGGGCGTGCGCGATCCCGCCGTGATGACGCTGCGCATCCAGGCCGCTCGCGCGCTGAACCGCGGCGCTCCCGAGCTGCGAGACGTCATCGCCGCGATGGACCAAGGAGATCTCGTGTCTGACGCGGCACGTGCCGCCGCGCTGCTCGCGATCCGCACCGGCGCAGCCGCTGATCGGACCGATGCGGAGCGACGCCTTCGCGCGCTCGGCGATCTCCTCTATCTGCAGCGGATCGCGGAGGAGCTCCCCGCCCCGTAGCCGTGCGTCATCCCCCGCCAGTCGCGCCCTGCACGTCGCGCCGCTCGAAGAGCCAGAACGCGGTGCCGCACAGCACGACCGTGTACGCGGCGAGCACGATGATCGCGTGCGTCTGGTCCGGCAGCACGGTGCCGGGGAAACCGCCGGCGCCGCCGGTCCACCCTGAGATGTTCCGGACGAGGAGGTAGTCGGCGACGTTCTGGAACCAGCTGAAGAAGTTCGTCAGCAGCGCAACGATGAGCTGCTCAGCGAAGTAGTAACCGAGTCCGATCGCCATGCCGGCGGCGGACGAACGCGCCAGGACCGTGACGAACGCCGTCAGCGCGATGTACGGAAGGATCGAGACCCATGCCTTCCAGAGCGCGATGCCCGCGTCCGACCACGTCGCGGCGGCGCCTGCGGCGTCTGGTGCCGCACCGGCGATATTCCCCGCGATCGTGCTGCTGAGCGCGATGCTCGCGACCGCAACGAGAAGCCCGAGCGCGGTGAGCGTCGCGAGCGTCAGAAACTTCGCGGTCAGATACGGCCATCGTCCGGTGCCCTGCGTCAACACGGAGCGCAGCGTGCCCGCGCCGTAGTCGATCCCGATCGCGGACGCTGTGAGGATCGCCATCAGGATGAGTCCGAGGGTCTGCACCGTGCCGAGCGCGTTGGGGATGCTGCCGGGCAGCGTGAAGTTGCCGTACGCGCGCGACATCCGCGCCGGCAGCGTCGGCGCTTGCGCGCGGCACTGCGCCGTGAGACCGGCCGTCACCTGCGCGTCGAGGTCCGCCGGCTGTCGCGCAACATCGCCCGACAGGAGGTCATTGCAACGGACGGTCCTGGGCACACGGCCCTGCTGCTGCTGTAGCGTGGCCGGCACGGTCAACTCGCCGCCGGTGTCGCGGAGATTCTGGTACGAGAAGAAGCTTCCCCACACCGCGAGCTGCGCGAAGAGAAGCGCGAACACGAGAAGGATCCACATCATCCAGCGCCGCCGGAGCTTGAACCACTCCCAGATCGCGAGGTTCCCGATGTTGGCGATCACGAGCGCTGCCTCCCAGTCGTCGGGTCGGTCTCGGTGATCTCCATGAAGAACTCCTCGAGCGTGCGGTGCAGCGGGACAAGCTCGTTCACATAGATGTGCCGGTCGGCCAGCGCGCGCGAGACCTCCCACGAGCGTGCCTGCGGGGCGGTGACCACGAGGCCACCGTCCTGTGTTGCGACCTCCTCGACCCACGGGAGTCCTTTCAGGACGGTCTGGGCGCCCGCATCGTCCGTCGTGCGGAGGCGCAGTGAATCGTGTTCGCGCAGCAGCTCCTTGATCGTGCCCTGCGCGATGAGCTTTCCGCGCGACAGGACCGCGACGTTGTCACAGACGAGCTCGGTCTCCGCAAGCATGTGGCTGGACAGCACGACGGTGCGCCCGCCGGTCCCGAGCTCGCGGATCAGCTCGCGGACCTCCACCACACCCGCTGGATCGAGACCGTTCGTGGGCTCGTCGAGGAAGACCAGCTCAGGGTCGCCGAGGAGCGCGCACGCGATCCCGAGCCGCTGCTTCATGCCGAGCGAATAGGTCGCGAACTTGCTGTCCGCGCGCTTACCGAGATCGACGAGCGTGAGGAGCCGATCGATGTCCGCCGGCGTGCCGCGCTGGCCGATGCCCTGGAAATAGCGGAGGTTCGCGCGACCGGAGAGGTATGGATAGAAGGTCGGTGACTCGACCATCGCGCCGACGAGCTTGAGCGTCGCGGGATGGCGTGCCGGGTCGCCAAAGATCTGCGCGCTGCCGGACGTCGGATGAACCAGGCCCAGCAGCATGCCCATCGTCGTCGTCTTGCCCGACCCGTTCGGACCGAGAAATCCGAACACGCCGCCGCGCGGCACTCGCAGTGAGAGCGCATCGACCGCGACCACGTCGCCGTATCGCTTGGTGAGGCGATCGGTCTCGACTACGAACTCTTGCGCGACCGTCACACCGCGACCGCCTCGGTCCCGACGTTCTCGGCGAACTGGCTGTAGTGCAGGTCGTGATAGAAACCGCGCTGCTCGAGCAGCTCTTCGTGGCTTCCCTGCTCGACGATGCGCCCCTGGTCCATGACGACAATGGTGTCGGCGCTGCGGATCGTCGAGAGGCGATGCGCGATGACGAAGCTCGTGCGACCGCGTCGAAGCTGTGCCATCGCCTTCTGGATGAGCACCTCGGTGCGCGTGTCGACGTTGCTCGTCGCCTCGTCGAGGATCAGCACGCTGCGGTCAGCAAGGAACGCGCGCGCGATCGTCAGGAGCTGCTTTTGGCCGCTCGAGATGTTCGACGCGTCCTCGGCGAGCACCGTGTTGTATCCGTCAGGGAGCGTGCGGATGAACTGATCGGCGTGCGCCGCCGTCGCGGCCGCGACGATCTCGTCCATCGTCGCGTTCTCCTTGCCGTAGGCGATGTTGTCGCGGATCGTCCCGGTGAAGAGCCACGTGTCCTGCAGCACCATTCCGAATGCGCGCCGCACGACGTCGCGGGGTAGCTCGCGCGTATCGATACCGTCCAGCCGGATCGCTCCGCCGTCGATCTCGTAGAAGCGCATGAGCAGATTGACGATCGTGGTCTTCCCCGCTCCGGTCGGCCCGACGATCGCGACCGTCTGCCCGGGTCGCGCGTCGAGCGTGAAGTCCTCGATGAGCGGCTTCTCAGGCAGGTAGCGGAACGAGACGCGGTCGAACTCCACGTGGCCCTTGATCGCAGGGAGCGCGACGGGCGCGGGCCTGTCGGCGCCCTCCTCCGGGGCCTGGAGGAATTCGAAGACACGCTCGGCGGATGCGAGGCCCGACTGAAGGAGGTTCGCCTGCGCGGCCAGCTGTGTGAGCGGCATGGTGAACTGGCGCGAGTACTGGATGAACGCCTGAACGTCACCGAGCGTCATCGTTCCCGACGCCACGCGGTAGCCACCGATGACGGCGACGCCGACGTAGTTGAGGTTGGACAGGAACGCCACCGCGGGCTGGATGATCCCGGACAGGAATTGCGCCTTGAAGCTCGCTGCGTACAGCTGCTCATTGAGCTGGTCGAACTGCGCGATCGACACCTGGCGCCGGCCGAATACCTGCACCAGTGCGTGTCCGGTGTGCATCTGCTCGACGTGTCCGTTCAGCGCGCCGGTCCGCGCCCACTGCGCGACGAACTCCTTCTGCGAGCGGCCGGCGATGACGACGGTCACGACCAGCGTGAGCGGGATCATGAGGATCGAGATGCCCGCAAGCAGCGGGCTGATCCAGAGCATCATCGCGAGCACGCCGACGACGGTGAGCAGCGACGTGAGCAGCTGGCTCATGCCCTGCTGGAGCGTAGTCGCGATGTTGTCGACGTCGTTCGTGACCCGGCTCAGAAGGTCACCGTGCGGATGGCTGTCGAAGTACCGCAGCGGGAGCCGGGCGAGCTTGGCTTCGACGTCGCGGCGCAGGCCGTACACGGTCCGCTGTGCGACTCCGGCCATGAGGTATTGCTGCAGCCAGCCGAGGACCGCGGCGAGAAGATAGACGGCCGCGGCGAACAGCAGGATCTGCGCGAGCTGCGTGAAGTCGACACCAGCGCCCGGCACGACGTTCGTTCCGGACAGCATGTCGGCGAGCTGGCTCTGACCGCGCGACCGCAGCGCCTCGACGGCCTGGTCCTTCGTGATCCCCGCGGGCAAGGTCTTGCCGATGACGCCCTCGAAGATCACGTTCGTGGCGTTGCCGATGAGCTTCGGGCCGATCACGCTGAAGACGACGCTCGCTGACGCGAGCACCGCCACGACCGCGATCGTCAGACGTTCTGGACGCAGACGCGCGACGAGCCGGCGGAATGTGCCGCGGAAGTCCTTCGACTTCTCGACGGGCATGCCCATGCCCATGAAGCCGCCGCCACCGGGCCGCGCACCCGGCCGGTTCCCCGGCCGCCCCATCATCATCATGCCGCGGCCTCACCGAGCTGCGATTCGACGATCTCGCGGTACTCCGCGCAGCCAGCCATCAGCTCGTCATGCGTGCCGATCCCGACGACGCGGCCTTCGTCGAGGACCACGATCCGATCCGCGTGCAGGATCGTGCTCACGCGCTGCGCGACGATGACGACGTTCGCATCGCCCGTCTCGGCGCGGAGCGCCCTGCGCAGCCGCGCATCGGTCGCCGCGTCGAGCGCGGAGAAGCAGTCGTCGAAGAGGTAGATCGCGGGGCGTTTCACCAGCGCGCGCGCGATCGCGAGGCGCTGGCGCTGTCCGCCAGAGACGTTGGTGCCACCCTGGTCGATCGGCGCTTCGAGCTGACCGTCCATGGCCGCGACGAAGTCACGCGCCTGCGCGACCTCCAGAGCGTGCCACAGCTCCTCGTCGGTCGCGTTCGCGTTGCCGAAGCGCAGGTTGTCGGCCACGGTGCCCTTGAACAAGTAGGCCGTCTGTGGCACGAGACCGACGCGACTCCACAGGCGGTCGAGCGACTGGTCGCGCACGTCGACCCCGTCGACCAAGACGGTCCCGCTTGTGACGTCGAATCCACGCGTGACGAGCGTGAGGAGCGTCGTCTTGCCCGACCCGGTGCCGCCGATGATCCCGGTCGTCGTCCCGGGCCGCAGCGCGAACGACAGGTCGTGCAGCACCGCTCGCTCACTGTGCGGATACGCAAAGGTCACGTCCCGCATTTCGACGACGCCGGTGTTCCGCTCGGGCTCGACGGGCTGAGCCGGATCCGACACCGACGGGATCGTCCTCACCACGTCCTCGATCCGCTGCGCGCTCGCCTCCGCGCGCGGCACGAGGATGACCATGAACACCGCCATCATCACGGCGAACAGGATCTGGAAGATGTACATGAGGAAGGCGGTGAGGTTTCCGATCGGCATCTGCCCGCTGTCGACGAGGTGACCACCGAACCACAGCACCGCGACGGTCGACAGATTCATGATGCCAAGCAGGCTCGGCATCGCAAGCGCGAAGATGCGGTTCACCCGGAGGGCGGTGTCCGTGAGATCGCTATTCGCCCCATCGAACCGGCGCTGCTCGGACTCCGTTCGAATGAACGCGCGTACGACCCGGATGCCCATGATCTGCTCGCGCAACACCTCGGTGATCTTGTCCACTCGACCCTGCATCTGACGGAAAAGGGGGATCGAGATCGCGACGAGCGTGCCGATGACCACAGCCATGAGCGGGACGATCACGACCAGAGTGAGCGAGAGCTGCGCGTTCTCGCGGATCGCCATGATGACCCCGCCGATCGCAAGGATCGGTGCGGTGAGCAGGATCGTGAGCGCGATCTGCAGGAAGAGCTGGACCTGCTGGACGTCATTCGTGTTGCGCGTGATCAGCGACGGTGTCCCGAAGCGAGTCATCTCTCGCGCGGAGAAGTGCTGGACGCGCTCGAAGACCGCGCCGCGGACATCGCGGCCGACGCCCATTGATGTGCGCGACGCGAAGTACACACTGATGATGGCGAGAACACCCAGAACCAGCGTGACGCCGAGCATGACCGCGCCGATGCGCCAGATGTACTCGGTGTCGCCCTTCGCGACGCCGTTGTTGATGATGTCGGCGTTGAGGTTGGGCAGGTACAGGTTCGCGATCGATTGGATGAAGACGAGGACCGTGACGATCGCGACCTCGGTGCGGTACTTCGGCACGTAGCGGCGGAGCAGGCTTATCAGCATCTGCGGGTCTTCCCGTCAGCGAGCTCCGCGCTGATGCGAAGGAACGCACGCAGCGTCGTTGCGAGCGCCTCGCGCTCGTCGGAAGTCATCTTCTCGATGAGCCGGCCGAAATGGTCGGAGGAGCCCCGCTCCATGATGTCCAGGATGTGCTGCCCCCGCCGTGACAGCTCGACCAGAACGGTGCGGCGGTCGTCGGGATCCGAACGGCGCGTCACGAAACCTCGCTGATCCATCCGGTCGATGAGCGCCGACGCGCTCGCCGCCGTCATGTCGAGCGCCCCCGCGAGGTCGCTCATGCGCTGCGGCTGCTTGCGGGCGAGCACGGACAGCCCCCGGAGCTGCGTGAACGTCAGATCGGCG
>DATDEH010000057.1 GCA_036523395.1 Candidatus Limnocylindria bacterium
CTCGCGGGCGACCCGGGCGATCTCGGCGAGCACGACCCGGTGCTCGTCCAGGCGCGACGCCCCCCGGATCGTCTTGCCGACGTGCCAGTCCGACGTGTGGAGGAGCTTCACAACTAGGGCGTGCGGAAGCGCGCGAACACATCGCCTGCGGCAGCCGGGCCGGCCTCCTCGCTTCGCGTCGCCCAGCACGGGAATGGGAAACGCACCTGGAGTGGAACGGGAACGTGTGGCTGCTGGAGAATCATCGAGCCGGGCTTCAGGATTCCGGCGCGCTGTCGGGTGACCGCCGGCAGGAAACCGTACTCGGCACGGGCCGCTTCGGCGGTGTCGAGCCGACCAACGACGCGGAAGGCGGAGTTGGCGATGATGCGGTTCTCAACTTCGCTCGCAGTTTGCTCCGCACCGATGAGCACGAGGCCGAGCGAGCGGCCCCGCTCCGCCACGTCCAGCAGGACCTCCTTGATTGGGCCTCGGCCATCGCGCGGCGCGTAGCGATTGAGCTCGTCGAGGACGAGGAAATGCAACGGCACGCGCTGCCCCATGCGTTCCTTCTGCTCGAACAGGCGCTTCAACACGACGCCGGTCACGAAGCGTTTCGCGCGGTCGTGAAGGCCATGGATGTCGACGACCGTCACCTGATGCGCCTCGAAGTCGATGCGATGCGCCCCTGGTTGGTCCGCTTGGCGGCCCCAAATAAGGTGGCCGACGCGGAAGCGCGCCGCGTCGAGCCGACGCTCGAACGCACCTACCGTGGCTTCGGCGACGCGCCCACGCCAGGGCGAACCATCGTGCTCGAGTTCGTTCGCGATCAGATCGCAGAGGCCATCGAAGTCCACGACCGCCGTTCCATGCCGCACGACCGTCGCCTCGCTGTCTGGGTCGTCCTCGCACTCGCGGTCGAGGTAGTGCTCGATGCGGGCGACAAGATCGGCGATCTGCGAGCGCTCGTCCTCGGCCTCGGCGAAGAGGAAGCGCAGGAAGCGCTCGCGCACGAACTCGCGGATCGTCCAGTAGTAGGCGGTCACGCCATCAGCCCGACTCTCGACCGCGGGCAGCGCCTGGCCACCCGCTCCCGCGCGCACCGGTGCCCAAAGGCCGACTGAATCGAACGGTTGGACCGGCAGGCCGAGCTTTTCATAGTCGCGGCGTGCCTCTCCGGGAAGCCGCGAGTTCGGCCGATCAAGCCACATGAGGTCTTCGCCCTTCACGTTGAACACGATTGCCTTCGTGTTCGCTCGGTACTGACCCAGCGCCTCAGTGTTGAACAAGGCGTAGAGCAGGAACAGCGCATAGGTCGTCTTCGTGGCGACGCCCGAGATGCCCGAGATATTGACGTGCGCGCCCTTTGTGCCGTCGAGGAAGTCGAGGTCAAGGAAGATTGGCTCGCCGTCCCGCGACAGACCGGCGGGGAGCCGTCGTTCCATCTGGTCGAAGTACATCGCGTGGTCGCGCTCCGCACCACGCGCACGCGATGCGATCAGACCCGGCCGCGGCGGAACGAAGACCTCGGGTTCGAACCGGGTCGCGACAACCTCCGCGGCGACCGCGGTCTCGACGGGCAGAACGCCGCGATCGACGAGGAAGACATCCGTGTCGAACTGAGCGCCCTCATGCCGGGCACGCACCTGCTGCACGATCCCTGAAATGCGCACAGTGCCCCGCCCAGGAACCGGCGTCTCGACCACGACAGCATCGTCGAGTTGCAGGTACGCGTCGTCGCGGACACCGACCCAGAAGTTGAGCGGCGTCGAGTCCTCGGTGCCGATCACGAAGCCGACCGGCTCGCTGACTTGGCCCCTGTCTTTAGCTACGTCGAGGTCTCCGGACTGCACCTCAGACTTCTTGCTGCCGTCCGCCGCCACTTTGGTCTTGTCTTTCATGCCGCAGCCTCCGTCGCAATCCAATCCAACAGGGCGCGTCTGATCAAGCGCGTGTCGCCGGCACGATGCCGCAGCCATGTCTCCAAGCCGGCGATAGGAACGAGGTTCTGCGGCGTCCGCGGATCCTGGGCGCGGCCGGAGAAATGGGGCAAGAGGGCCGCGACCCGATCGGCCAGCTCGACGGCGTCCTCGAGCGCCATCGAGCCGCGGACCTCGCAGCGCACCACGCCGGCGTGGTCGTGCCATGGCGCACGTGCGGGCGTCAGTCGTGAGTACCAGGCGTAACGCCTGCGCCGGTCGGACTTCCCGGCGATCGCGAAGAGCGGCGTCCGCTCTCCCGGTGCGAGCTTTGGGATGAGGCGACCTTGCTCGGGTTCGAGATAGACACGACCGAAGCGCTTAATCACTCCGACGATCGGCCCCTTCGTCTCCCGATAGAACGCAAGAGGTCCATCCACAACGACGAGGTCGCCGTCAGTCTCCGCGAGTCGCGCCGCCATGTTCGTCTCCGCGTCGCGCATGAGGTCCTGCAGTTTCAGGAGCGGGTCATCCGGCTCCGCGCCAGGCGTTGGTGAGGATCGGAAGGTGCAAGGAGTAGCTCCGATACGCACCTCGATCGAGCCGATGTCTTGGCCGCCGCCCAGCACCACAGCCCGGCCGACCTGCTCGGCCTCGAAGCTCGCTTTACCGTCGCACAGCGCGCTCCCAGCGGCGTAGGTGCCGAACAGACCTGGGACCCGTCGACCATCGACATCTGCGAGAAGCCGAAGATCAATCCGACGGACGCCATCGATGAAGTGCACGGGCTCGACTGCGTACTTCGGCACGGATCGAGGCGCTGACCAATCGTCGCTTTCGATGAATGGCTCGACGACCGCGGGCGGCTCGTCGAAGCGCACATCGAATCCCATTCCGTACTCAGGCATCCAGGGGTCAGCGCGAAGAGTGAACATCCTGGTAAAGGCTACGTAACCCGGCAAGGGTACGCGGATGGCGCCGCGATATGGCGGTTGTCCCGGCTACCGACCCAACTTCTCGTCTACAGCCGCGCGTATGAGTTCAAGGCCGCGCCGGAACTCGCTGGCTCGGGATCCAGGAATCTCCATCCATGTGTGCACGTGAGAGCTGCCCGCCTGATGCTTCTCCATAAACACGAAGCCCAGCTTGCCCAGAGTCGCTCTGACGGCCGGTGATATGACACCGCTCGTCACATACCCGACGCCGCCGCGATGTTTGCGATTGAAGCCACCAAGTTTCACGCCTCGATACCAGATCGTCGTTTGCATCGCGCCCGTCTTCAGGGTGAAGCGAGGCGTCTTGGCCAGGTGTCGCAGGAGCTCAGCAACTTCATGCGTCAGCTCTGCGTACGCTGCGTTGGCATCGACCTCACGCCACAGGTCACCGGCCCCGCCCGTGAGGGCCCCTGGAGTACGACGGCGAAGCGCCATCACGTCAGCAACGCTGGTTCCTTTGCCGCGCAGGAACGTCTCGACTGCCTCGATCGAGATCGCGCGAGTGCGTACGCCCCGGCGCCTGGCGTCTGACTCGACCGCCGCAGACACCGAATGAGCGACGACCCACGGGACCGTTTCCCTACCCTCGACTGCATAACGCTGCGCGTACCGGAGTACCTGCGTGGTGGCTTCAGTGGTTGCGGGACCCTTCTTCACCTCGACCAACTGCAGAACGCCACCGGGATCCTTAAACAGCAGGTCGAGGATCCCAACGCCAGTCGCGAGTTGTTGGCCGACGAGACTGAAGCCGTGCTGCAGGAGCTCCGGGTACCGACTAAGTGCGATCTCTAGTGTGCGTTCGAGCACTGCCTACTCCCTCGGAGCATCGCGCCGCGCGAACGCGTTACGAGTGACTCAGTCAATCGGCGCAGAACACAGGCTCGCAGCGTTAACCCCGAATCGTGGCTTCGCGGATCTGGCTGCCGCGGCAGCCTGGGCACACCAGCGGCTTACGTCCGCGGCTACGCACTCGATCAAATGACTCGCCACACGATCGACAACTGAGTGTCTCAACAACCACGAGCCCCACAGCCGGCGGCGACGACGGCCGTGGGTCGTGCTCTTTTGGCAGCGAGCCACGGATTTGAACACGGCATGATTCGGCTCGAGTAATCAGATCGCGGACGGCTTCCGGTCGGGCCGCCTCGTTGGCGTATACCGCGAGGCCACGCTCAGCCCACCACAAGGCTGTCGTCCAGTCGCCCTGCTTCTGCTTGCGAATGCACATCTGACGGTATGTCGGGAGCCAAGGTACGGCGCCCCATTTCTTCAGAAATGCAGGACGGAGGGTGTCCATTTCGCTGTCATGGTCCCGACAGACAGCGTCGAACTCGGCCAACACATCAGGCATCGCGTTGCGTACCCGATAGATTGCCGCCTCAAGTTCGCTGAACATGAAGTGCCGATCGAGTGGATCGTGCTCGCCTGCGAGCAGATCTCGTAAGCGTGCGATCCTGGCAGCGGTCTCGTACGGCAATGTCTCGAGCCAACTCAGGTCGTACGAGTCGTCGGCCTCATCAGTCGCGATTGCCTCAGAAAGGCCCGTTCTAATGGTCCCGCTATGGGGGATCGGTGTGGGCTGCAACAGGATTCCGAAATCTCGTGGGTCGTGCCGCAGGAACACGCCGATGGCCTGCTCACCGACGGCAACCCCGCGGAGGGCAATAGGTGCGCTGTAGCGCTCCATCAGGGCAAGCAATCCCGGCCGATAGCGGCGTGCATCGTCGCGCCCAAGATGTCCGACCGCGAGCTGAGAAATCCACACCGAGATTGCGTTGGGGTCGTAGTGGTTGTCGGTCTCGGCAACGAGGACTGCCGTTACCGCGACACGAACCTTACCCGGGCCGGTGATGCGGCGCAGATTCTCTTGGTAGAACGACTCGCCGACGACCTCGAGGTCATCGGATCCCCCAAGTACATGGGGAAGCGCGTCCGCCGGGGATGAGCGACGAATCGCGGAGAGGAGACCGGCGACCAAAGGCACGGCCATGTGCGGCAAGTGTCCCACCGCTGTCACCTGTGCCCATCCGACGAGGAGCCTCACGTCGCCGCTGGAGATCTCCCGAAACGCTGCCTCTGCGAGTTGCACAGAGATCGACAGACACACGGGCCTCTCGTCAACGGCAGCGAGGGCAACGAATAGGTCCCCCAGGGTCGGCCAAAGGCATTGCCCGCCTGATTGCGGAATGTCCAATGACACCCTACCGAGGACTGTCGGGGGTACGTTGGGGGTACTACCGTCTCGACGCTCGGGGAAAGCCCAGTCCACACAGCGCTGACCGCACAAGTCCACTGGTTTGAAGACCGAGGACATCACCGGATGCCTCGCACTCTCGTGGCGTTCCCGACGACTCGCGGTGCGAGTGTACGGAGACGTTGCTCGACGTGGTCGCTAGCGCTTCTCTGCGCGTGACCTTGGCTTGTTGCCCTTCGCTGCGGCCGTCAAATCGCGAGGGTTACTCAGGGCGATATCGACAAGGCGTGAGACCTCGACGAGCTGTGCGCGGAGCGCGTTGAGCGAACCCGACTTCACGGGCCGCCAATCATGGCCGGCGTCAGCGCCAGATGGGCACCACGCCCACTTGCCTCGGACCATCGTCACCTTGTCGGGTTCTTTCGCCAGAGGACCAGGAAATTCGTGCCGACTGACGCAGACGAGAGCGATCGGTCGAGCCGGCAGCTGCACACGGCCGTTGGTGCTCCGTTTCTTCATGAGGGATGGGTGGTAGTCAAGAGGCGATCGGCCGGCGGTTTCGCTCGTCGCGATCGCGTCTTTCGCGCGCGACAGTGTCGATCACTTCGATGAGGTCATCGAGATCAAAGGGTTTCATGACCACGGCGTCGGCAGGCAGCTGCGCAGCGTCTACCGCCGCTCCGTCGTGTCCGGTAAGCACGACCAAGCCGGCCGCGAAGCGAGACCGGAGCTCGTCCAAGTAAGCGGCAACTGCCTCGGTTGAGTAGGGACTCGCGAAGGTGTCGGTTACGATCACGTCGCCACGCCACAACTCGATCGAAACGTCCGCGGCGCCAGTACCTTCGACGACCAGTCCGCAGTCGCGGAGGCCCTCGACGACCGTCGCGCGAATTGCGTTGTCGCTCTCTACCACGAGGACGGACCACTGATCCATTGCGATCACCTCGTTCACCAGCCTCTCCATCTTGCGAGGGATCGTCACGTCCGCTAGCTGCTCATGAAAGTCCTCAGATGAGCATCTCCGGTCGGTTGACATCCCGGGTCTAGGGTGTACTCTTTCGGGTGTACCCGTTAGTGGAGGCTTGATGGCAGTTCACGCACGCACCCCGCAGCTCACGGAGCGCCAGCGCCTGGTCGTCGTCCATGTTCGCCAGGGTTACAGCAATCGCGAGATCGGCGAAAAGCTCGGGATCAGCGAGGACGGCGTGAAGGCCCACCTCTCGCGGCTGTACCTCCGGTACGGTGTCACGAACCGCGTCGAGCTCATCTCGTCTGTTGACGAGACCGCGGGACGTCCGTCCACCATCGTCTCCCGTTCACCCGAGACACCACGCGCGCACACAAATGGGACGCCTGCGGTGGCGCCGATGCTCGCGAACGGACCAACAGCCATCGCCGCGGCGAAGCTGAGCGCCGTGCGCGACGCGCTGTTGGCCGTCGATGCAGCCCTTGGCCTGGTGAGCGAACTGCCACCGGAAACGACCGAACCGATGATCAGCGCGGTCAAACGCCGACTGGGTGGCGCGATCGCCGCCCTCGACGACGCGCAGCGCGCGGTGACCACGTCCGCTGATGGTTCCGCCGCCATCTAACGCATCGGCGTACCCAGCCCACCGGTGACCGACAAGAAGACCGGGTGGCGTCAACGAGCAGGCTGCACTTCATCGACAACTCGACGACGCTCCCCTGAAAGCAACACAACTCCTACGTGGCGTAGATCACGTCACGCGGGTAGCGACACCCACGATTAGCACGGCGGCCGTGACTAGCGTCGCGATCGGGCCTGAGAGAAATACACGTTCAGGCACATCGCTCAAATACCGGAGGAAATCACACACATATGAACGGCCGTCTACAAAGCCTCTCGACCATCGCGCTCGCCATCGCATTGTCGTTCCCCCTGGGCAACCAGGCCTTCGCGCTTCCTGTCGCGACCGTCGACCAGCAGCAAACCGTTATCGACCAGAGCGTCGGCGGTCTTGCGATCGGAGGGTTCTATGACCAGAGGCTCGCGCAGGTCGTCACAGCCGGACGTGCGGGTCTGTTGACGGAGGTGCGCGCGCCGGTGAGCTGCCAATCAGACGTCACCTTCATCCTCGAGATCCAGGGTGTGACGGATGCAAAGCCCGATGGCCGCGTACTTTCGAGGACGCTGATCCCGGGTGCGAGCCTGCCGTCAGGTCCGGAGTCAGCCAGCCTGCGGTCACTTCCTCTTGCGACCCCTGTCTCCCTGAGCGCCGGCACTCGCTTTGCGATCGTTCTCGACGCGACCGGACCGACGCTCTTCGACTATTGCGGGACCTTCCAGGGGCCGCGCGGCGAATCGTACGAAGGAGGCCAGCTCTACTTCGACTCCCGACCGAATGCCGTTGGCGTTTGGGTCTGCAACTGCGAGTTCGGCCCGAACTACTCGTGGGACCTGCCTTTCCAGACGTGGATGGAGCCGGCTCCCGATCTCACAGCCCCGTCCATCACTGCGTCGTTCTCAACCCAGCCGAACGCGAACGGTTGGCACAACCAACCCGTCGAACTGACGTGGAGCGTGGAGGATGCCGAGTCGGGCATCACATCCCGCAGTGGGTGCGATCTCGTTCGCCTGGAGAATGAAACTGCTGGAACGGGCGTGACTTGCTCTGCGGTGAACGGCGCCGGCCTCTCCGCTTCGCAATCGGTCACAGTCCGCATCGATATGACGAAGCCCCTCGTGACGTATAGCGGCAACCTCGGCTCGTACACGGTGGATCAAACGCTCGCGATCCAATGCCAGGCGAGCGATGCGCTATCAGGGCTTGCATCGAGCACATGCCTCGGCATCGCGGGGCCAGCGTACGGATTCGCCCTCGGTGCGAATGAATTCAGTGCCAGCGCGACCGACCGGGCCGGAAACACTGCCACCGCGTCCACGAGCTTCACTGTCCGTGTCAACACTGAGTCGCTCTGCGAGCTCACTCGGCAGTTCGTGCGGAGCTCCGCCAAGTACGCGGCGCTGCCGTCGGCGGATCGGGCCGAGATCCACGGACCGTCGACCGCACTTTGCGCGAAGCTCGCGGCCACCGCGAAAACCGACGTACCCGCGGTGATCGCGGCGTATGGCCATGGCGTCGACAACTTCGCCAGCCAAGGCTGGCTGACATCCGCCCAAGCTTCGGTCTTGAAGTCGCTCGCGAGCCATCTCTAGCTCACGGCTGTCAGCGGCGCCGACGTCATAGCCGGCGCCGCTGACAGAACGGCCAACGCTCCCTGCGTTCGTGCCCACGCGTCTAGGCAGATCGAGCGCGCGGAGTGGTTAGCCTGCGCCGGTGACACTTCTCGCCCTCGTGCTCGTCCTCGTTTCCGCGGTCATGCACGCGACCTGGAACATGCTCGCCAAACGCGTGCGCGCAGAGACCCCGTTCCTGTTCCTCGTGTATGTCGTCGGCGCGGCGGCGTACGCACCGTTCGCGATCGCCGTGCTCGTTCTTGCGCGGCCGCAGCTCGGTCTCATCGCCTTCGGGTTCGTCGTGATGGCGATCGTGCTGCAGACGATCTACTTCGCGACGCTCACCGCGGGCTACCGCGCGGGCGATCTCTCGCTGGTCTATCCGCTCGCGCGCGCGACCGGACCGCTGCTCGCGACCGTCGGAGCCATCGCGATCCTTGGGGAGCGGCCATCGATCATCGCGATCGGCGGCGCACTCGCGATCGTGGTGGGCGCCGTCGTGCTCACCGGCGATCCTCGCTCGCTGCGGGCCCGTGGGGCAGCGGTGGCGGTGGGCTATGCGCTCGCGACCGGTGTCGTCATCGCGCTCTACACGCTGTGGGACAAGACCGCCGTCTCGGTGCTCCTGATCCCACCGATCGTGTACGACTGGATGACCATCGGCGGGCAGGCACTGGTCGTCGCGCCGGTCGCGTGGCGCCGCCGAACGGAGGTCGCGGAAGTGTGGGCGACGCGGCGTAGGACCGTGCTCGTCGTCGGCATCATCAGCCGCCTCTCCTATCTCCTGATGCTCACCGCGCTCGCGATCAGCCCGGTGTCGTACGTCGCGCCGGCGCGCGAGACGGGGATCCTCTTCGGCACGCTGCTCGGGGCGCGAGTGCTGGCGGAAGGACAGGGACAACGACGTGCGGTCGGCGCTGCCGCGATGGTCGTGGGGATCGTGCTGCTCGCGCTCGGCTGACCACCCAAGTACGGTTCGCGCGATGCGCATGAGGACGGCGACCATCGCGTTCGGCGGCTTCGTGATCCTCGGGCTGCCGACGGGGATGCTCGGCATCGCCTGGCCGTTCATGCGCGCGGAGCTCGATGCCCCGCTCGCGGGACTGGGCGTCGTGCTCGCCGCGATGACGGTGACCGAGTTCGGTTCGAGCGCTCTCTCAGGGATTGTTCGCGCGCGATTCGGCACGATCGCGCTGCTGCTCCTGCCGGCCGCGCTCGCGGCGGGCGGGATCCTGCTGTTCACGCTGGCACAGACGTGGACGACGATCATCCTCGCCGCGGCCGTCCTGGGCGCGGGTCTCGGCCTGCTCGACGCGGCGTTCAACACCGAAGTCGCCCTCCGGCGGGGCATCCGCTTCATGGGCGCGCTCCACGCGTCGTGGGCCGTCGGCGCAACGCTCGGACCGCCGCTCATCGGGCTCGTGCTTGTCGTTGCGGGCTCCTGGCGGCTCGGCTATGCGATCGCGGCGCTGGCCTTCGTGTCGTTCGCGATCGCGACGTATCTCGCGCGTGGTGACCTTGCGGCGACTCCCGAAAGCGAAGACGCGCCGATCGCGACGAGCGGCGCCCGCCGGGCATCGGTCATGGGCGGTGCTCTCATGTTCGTCTACGTCGGCATCGAGCTTGGCGCGGGGCAGTGGAGCTTCACGCGCCTGACCGTCGACGGAGCGCTCACCGACGGGCTCGCTGGTCTCGCGGTCTTCCTCTACTGGTCGGCGCTCGCGGCGGGTCGCATCGCGCTCGCGCTCTTCGGCGAACGGACCGAAGCGGCGCTGCTCGTCGATCTCAGCGTGGCCGGCGCGGTCGCGAGCGCGGTCGCCTTCTGGATCCTCCCGCCACCGATCGCCGCACTCCTCGCGCTGCCGAGCATCGGCCTTTCGCTCTCGGTGTTCGTGCCGCTACTCCTGTATCTCGTCCCGCGACGCGTGGGTCGCGCGGCGGCACCCCATGTGATCGGCTACCTGGTCGCGGCGGGCATGATCGGCGGTGCGGTCCTGCCCGCGGGCATCGGACTGGTGCTGCAAGCGACCGGCGTGTCGAGCCTTGGCATCTGCCTTACCGCGCTCGCGGCGACCTTTGGCGTCCTCAACCTCGCCGCACGCGGGCGATGACCCAAACGGCTGCCGGCTCGAGCTCCGGGCGGCGGAAGCGTCGCGGTCCAGAGCTTGGTGAAATCGGGGCTCCGCGACAGCGGCATGGTCGTATGAAGGTAGCCATGATCACTGGTGAGATTCCTGCACGCGCGGAACTGAACACCGAGCCCGAACACCGGATCCGCGGCCGCAGCCTTCGCGTTGTGCTCTTGGTCACGGTCGTGCTCTTGGTCGTCGGACTCGTCGTGCTCGCCGGGCTGTCGGGACTGGCCGCCGACCCGATGACCGGAACCTGAGGGGGCGGCTAGCGCTGGCGAGTTCCGCCACAGCACGCGAACATGGCGACGTGCAGTTGAGCGACAGCGGGCGGGCGCTCGTCGAAACGGCCCGAAGCGCGGCCATGATCACCCTCAGGCGCGACGGCAGCGCGCACGCGGTCCGCGTGGGGGTCGCGCTCGTCGATGGCAAGGTATGGAGCAGCGGGACCGCGGACCGCGTACGCACGCGTCACTTGCGCCGCGATCCGCGCTCGACACTGATCGTGTTCGCAGCCGGTCGCGAGGCGCTTACCCTCGAGGCGAGGGTCAACATCATCGAAGGACCCGACGTCCCGGAGCTGAGCTGGAAGCTCTTCTCGCTCATGCAGCGCGCGATGACGCCAGCTCCCCCGCCCGGACATCTCATGTGGTACGGCAAACTGAAGACGCGCGAGGAATTCCTTCAGGCGATGATCGCCGAGCGCCGGCTGATCTACGAGTTCGACGTCATCCGCGAGTACGGCGCGCAGCTTTAGCGGTGCGCATGGACAACGACCGTGCCTCGCGGCACGGTCGTCGTCGTCAGCGACGCGTTATGGCTTCCGGGGATCGTCCGCGGGATTCACATACGCGATCCCGCTGGGGCCGATGCCATGGACCTGCGTGATCGTCACGCCCTTCGCGAAGACGTAGTGCTGGGTCAGGGCCGGGATCAGGATGAACGAGCCGGTCGGCATCTCGATGGCTGTCTCGCGCTTGCCGCTCGTGCCCATGCCGACGACGAACGTGCCCTGGACCACGGTCACGTGCTCTTCGATCGGATGCTGATGCGGCGGCAACACGTATCCGTCAGGGAACTTGAGTCGCTGCGTGAACGGAACGCCGGCTTTGCTCGGATCGCCTTCCATCACCATGACTTCGAGGCCAGGCGGAAAGGCAGCCGATGCTTTTGCCCACACGAACGGCTGCGGGACCGAGTTGGCCGGCGTCAGCAGCATCGCGGGTGCCGCTGAGGCGACCGCCACCGTCGGTGCCGCCGTCGGCGCAGACGTCGCGACTGTGGGCGACGCCGCTCCGCCGCAGGAGCTCGCTACGAAGGCGGCCACGGTCGAGAACGCGAGCAGAGATGTGCGGAGCGCGCGCGGAGCGTTCATTCGTCCTCCTTAAGGTCGTGGCGACACATTCCTCCCTTCGCTCCGACGGCACATCCGGAAAACTACCGATATTCCGAGAAATAGCACCCGGCCGATGAGAATGGCTGAATGCAGGTGACCAGCCTTACAAAACGCGAGCGCGAAGTTGCCGCGTACGTCGCTGAAGGACTGACCAACCGCGACATCGCCGACCGGCTGGTGATCTCGGATCGGACGGTCGAGACGCACGTCGAGCACATCCGCAACAAGCTCGGCGTGCGATCGCGCGCTCAGGTCGCGACCTGGACCGTCACGGTCGGTGAGGTCACGGCAGCGCCTCTGTCGCGCGGCTCCGAGCACCGGGTCGTCACATGCCTGTTCGCCGACGTCGCGCCCTCGGCGGACCTCTCCGCACGGCTCGGCCCCGAGCGGACGAAGACCGTGATCGACCAGGCGCTCCAGGATCTGAGCGCGATCGCGACCGTGGAGGGGGCGGTCGTCGAAAAGTCCACCGGTGGCTCCTACTTCGCCATGTTCGGTGCCCCGGTCACACATTCGGACGATCCGACACGCGCCCTTCGAGCGGCCGAGAGCGCGATGCGCTGGGGCAGAGCGCATCCCGAGACCGCGGTGCGCATCGGCGTGGAGACCGGCGAGGTGCTTGTCGACCTGGACGCGATCGCGACGACCGGGGACGGCATGGCCTTTGGCAGCTGCATCAATCTCGCGGGACGTCTGCGCAATGGCGCCGGGCCTGGCGAGATCCTCGTCGGGCCGGTCTGTCGCGAAGCCACCTCGGCGACGGCCGAGTTCGTCAGCTATGGCCAGCGTGATGTCGACGGCACCGGAACGATCTTGGTCGCGGCACTGGTGCGCGCCGAGACCGGGCTCGCCGCCCGCCCGTCGTTCGTCGGCAGACGGCGAGAGCTCGACCTCCTTCGCGGAGCGCTGGAACGCGCGCGTTCGCGAGAGGCCGTCTTCGCGCTCCTCATCGCGCCACCCGGCCAGGGCAAGACGCGGACCGCGGAGGAGTTCGTCGCGTCGATCGACGGAAAGGCACACGTGCTCCGCGCCCGCTGCCGTCCCGGCGCGGAGCTCGGTGCGCAGACGCCGCTGCATCAGCTCCTGAGCGGAGACATCGGACCGCCGACCGTGGAAGCAGTCCGGGCCCGGATCGCGGAACTGATCGCGGATGCGGGCGAGCGAGCCGACACCGCCGCGGCGCTCGCGCACAGCGCCGGCGTGCTCGTCGATCCGCGGCTGATGAGCCTCAGTACGACCGAGCGTCTCGAGGCGCTCTCGAGCGCGTGGCGACGCTATCTCGGCGGGCTCGGAGCCGACCGCCCGGTCGTGATCTGGATCGACGACCTCCACTGGGCCGACCCGCAGCTCGTTCGTCTCCTCGATCGCATCACGGTCGGCGCCGGGACCGCGGTCCTCGTCATCGGTGCGGCCCGTCCTGAGTTCAAGGACGCCGTTGCGCGACCCGGTCGCGATCGGATGACCATCGACATCGGCCCGCTCGACGATGAAGACGCGGCGGCGCTCGGCGTGAGCGCTGGCGCGACCGATGAGCGCGCGACCCTCCGTGCGGAAGGCAATCCACTGTTCGTGATCGAGCTCGCGCGATCGCGCGCGAGCGAGCCTGGCGACATCCCGGTGACGGTCCAGGCGGCGATCGGGGCGCGCCTCGACGAGCTGCCGATCGCCGACCGCGACCTTCTCCAGCGCGCCGCTATCGCCGGCGAGATGTTCGATGTGCGCGCAGCCGCACTCCTCGTCGGCCGCGACATGCCCGAGGTCGCCATATCGCTCGCCCGTCTCGTCCAGCTCCGTTATCTCCGAACTGTCGATGGCGGATTCCGCTTCCACCATCCGCTTGTCCATGAAGTGGCCTATTACCGTCTCACGCTGAGGGACCGCATGCGTCTTCACGCCAGCTTCGCTCGCGACGGCCTTGATCGCGCGGATGTGGCCGCTCTCGCGCATCACTGGTGGGATGCGCTGCGCCCGCCAGACGGTGACTGGGTGTGGCAGGGCACGCCCACGCTCGACGACATGCGTCGCGAGGCGATCGACGCGCACATCGCCGCAGGCCAGCGCTTTACCGATCAGGACTCGCACGAGCTCGCCGTCGAGTTCCTGGAGCGTGCGATCTCGCTTGCGAAGCTGCCGGCGGACCGGGGTCGGGCCGAGAACGCGCTTGCGAGCGCGTACTGGCGGTCCTCGATGGGCGATGAGGCCTGGACGCACCGGCTCCGCGCCATCGACCAGTACCGGGTCTCGGGCCAGGCCGCCCCCGCCGCTCTGTATGCCGACGCGATCGAGCTCACGATGTTCCAGTACGGATACTTCCGGAACCTTCCCGACCTCAGCGCCGTGCGTCGGCTCCTGAATGAAGGGCTCGATGCCGCACGCAACGAGAGCGACGCGGTCTCGCTCGCCCGCCTGCTGGTGCAGCACGGCCACCTCTTCAGCGACGCAGCGTCAGTTGACGAAGCTCTCGAGATCGTCCGTAGGTCGAAGGATCCCCGCGTTCACGCCAATGCATTGCAGCGCCTCGCGATCGTGAAGATGTGGTCCGGTGAGATCAGTGCCGCGCAGGACACCTACCGCCGTGTCGATGAGCTCGTGGCACAGGGGGCCTGGGCCAACGAGGTCGAAGTGCTCTGGTGGCGTGGCCTCACGTGCTACCTCGCGGGGGATCTGGGCGAGGTCGAGCGGATGAGCGGCCGCCTGACGGAGGTCGCGATACGTCGCAGCGCGCACCTGCGCAGTCACGCCCTCGCACTCGTGTCGCACCTGCTCTTCGCGCGCGGCGACTGGGACGGCCTGGCCGCGCTGGGCCGGGAGCTCATCGAGCTGGAGAGCGCGAATCCCAGCGCGCAGCTGTGTCTGGCTGCCGCGGGCGCGGCCGGCTACGCGGTCGTCGCCGATTCGATCCGCGGCCGTCCATCACCACTGCGGATCGACGAATTTGTCGCCCGCATGGTCCCCGAGTCCCCCGCGGTTCGCGACGCGGACCTGATCCTGCCGCTGGCGGTCTTGGGCCGTGACTGCACTGCGCTCTCGACCGTCGCGTTCGGTCGATCGGGCGCGGTGTGGGATCGCGAGGTCATCGATCCTGTTGGGCTCAGACTCGTGATGGCGCTCGTGGTTCAGGAGCGGTGGGACGATCTCGCGGCTCCGCTCGATCGGCTGGATCAGGCGGCGGCGCGCGGTAGTGGTCTCGCGCGAGCGGTCGCGACCGCGGCCCGCGGCGAGATGAGTGGTGGGCCGGCTGGTGACAGCGCGCACCAGGAGCTCCGGGCGTTGGGTTACATCGGACTCAGCGAAGCCCTCGCCTTTCGGTCGCCGGCGAGTCGCGCCTAGTCCACCTTCAGCTTCGGATCGAGCGCGTCGCGCAGCCCGTCGCCGAGGAAGTTGAAGCAGATCAGCGTCACCGCGAGGACAAGAGCGGGGAACAGCAGCTCGTGCGGGAACGCGCGCATGTTGCGGACCCCTTCGGCGATGAGGATGCCCCAGCTCGGGAGTGGCGGGCGCACGCCCAGCCCGAGGAAGGAGAGACCGGCTTCCGTCGCGATCGCGCCGGGGATGCCGAAGGTCGCGGCAACGATCACCGGCGCGAGCGTGTTGGGGAGCAGGTGCCGCGACATGATCCGCAGGTTCGACGCGCCCACCATGCGCGCGGCTTCAACGAACTCCTTCTCTTTGAGCGAGAGGACCTGGCCGCGGACGAGGCGCGCAACAGTCAGCCAGGACACCAGACCGAGCGCGATGAACACCCCAAGGAGCCCGCCGGTCAGGTTGTCGAGACCGCCGACGACCGCGAGGACCGGTCCCGTCGGCTGATCCAGCACGGCGCGCAGGTACGTGATCACGACGATGACGAGCAGCAGGCTGGGAAAGGCGAGCAGCACGTCGACGGTCCGCATGATCAACGTGTCCAGCCACTTGCCGAAGAATCCCGCCACGAGCCCGAGCGGCACGCCGATCAACACGACGATGAGCACGTCCACCAGCGCGACGGCAAGTGAGATGCGGCTGCCGTACACCATGCGGCTGAGCTCGTCGCGTCCGAGCAGGTCCGTACCGAAGAGGTGGGCCGCGCTTGGTCCGAGATCGGTGCTCTCGAGGTCCTGGCGCTCGAAGGGATAGGGGGCGACCAGGTTCGCGAAGAGCGCGACGAAGACCACGAGGACGACGAATACGAGGCTCACCACGGCCGCGCGGTTCCGGGTGAGCCGATGCCAGGCGTCGCGCCACAGGCCCGTCGGTCGTCGCGCGAGCGGCATCGCGAGCGAAGGGGTCGCGACCATCCTTGTCATCGATAGCGGATCCGCGGGTCGGCGTAGCCGTACGAGATGTCGGTGAGGAGATTCACGACCGAGATCAGGATGGCGAAGATGAGGACGATGCCGAGCAGCAGCGGGTAGTCGCGTCCGGTGACGCTGTCGACGAACTGCCGACCGATCCCCGGTACACCGTAGATGCGCTCGACGAAGAACGCGCCGGTGATGACGTTCGAGAGCGTGACGCCCGCGACCGTCAGCACGGGTATGAGCGCGTTCTTCATCGCGTGGCGGACCACGATCATCAGCTCACGCAGCCCCTTGGCGCGGGCCGTGCGGATGAAGTCCTGCCCCAGGACCTCGAGGAGGCTGGAGCGGGTGTAGCGGGCGAGGATGGCCGCCGGCCCGAGCCCGATCGCGAGCGTCGGGATGATCGCGCGCACGTCCAAGATGCCGTTCCAACCGCCGGTCGGCAGCCAGGCGACGCCGAGCGACAGGGCAACGATCAAAAGCGAGACGCGCACGAATGGTGGGGTCGCCAGTCCGCTCACGGTGATGAGCGACGCCGTGTAGTCGATCCAGGTGTTGTGTTTCACCGCGGCGAGAGTGCCAAGAGGTATCCCGACGAGCAGTGCGAACAGCATCGCCGCAAGGCCGAGCTGTGCCGACACCGGCAGTGTCGCCGCGACGATCTCCGACACCGAGCGCTCGACGCTCCGATACGACGGCCCGAGATCGCCGTGCAGCGCGTTGATGAGGTAGTCGGCGTATTGCTTGGGCAGTGGATCGTCGAGGTGGTACTGCTTGGCGAGGTTCTGCTTCACGGCCTCCGGGAGCGGCTTCTCGCTCTCGTCCCACGGGCTGCCTGGGGTCGCGTGGACGACAACAAAGGTGAGCGTGAAGACGACAACGAGGCTCGGGATCATCCAGAGAACGCGGCGGACGATGAATGTCGTCATCGATGCAGAGCCGCGCGGGGCGGAGGCCGCTGATCCAGCGGCCTACGCCCCGCCATGACTACTTCTTCACACGAACGAGATAGCCCTGGATCCGCCCCAGGACGCGGTAATGGTTGAGGCCCTCGATGTAGGGCTTGATCAGGTCGAAGCGCGCCCAGTGGTAGTAGGTGATGTACGGCGCCTCGGCGTTGAGGATCTTGTCGGCGCTCTCATACGTCGTCTTGCGCTTCGCCGGGTCGTTCTCCTTGAGACCCGAAGCCACGAGGCTGTCGAACTCGGCGTTCTTCCAGTGGGCGTAGAAGAAGTCGGCCTTCGAGTCGAAGAGCAGGTTGTACCAGTTGTTCGGGTCCTCGTAGTCCGAGCCCCAGCCGCTGACGTACATGTGGAAAGGCTGGTCCTTCCGTGTTGTGCGCCAGTTGTCAAAGGCCTTGTCTTCCATCGGCTCGAGGACGATGTCGATCCCGAGCGCGGACTTCCACATGCCCTGGATCGCCTCAGCGATCGCCTTCGTCTCGGCCGCGCCCGATGCGAACGTGAATTTCACGTTGGCCGGCCAGTTCTTCCCGTCGGGATAACCGGCTTCGGAGAGAAGCTGCTTGGCCTTGGCCATGTCATAGCCGAGCGCGTTCGACGTCTTCTGTCCGGGAATGCCCGGCGCGACGATCGAGACCGCATTGAAGTACGCGTCCTTCAGGACCACTTCGTTGAGTCGCTTCGCATCGGTCGCCATGCTGAGCGCCTGGCGGACCTTCACGTTGTTGAACGGCGGGTTCGTGGTGTCGAGGATGATCCACTGCGAGCCCTGGCGCTCGAACTTCTTGATCTCCTTGCTGAGTACTGGGTCCGCCTTTGCGCGCGTGATGTCGGCGCCGACGAGGACCGCGCGGTCAAGCTCCCCCGCCTCATACGCGACGGGCGACTTCGCGGCCTGGTCGTCGAACAGCGTCCAGACGATCGTGTCGGGACCGTTGTTCTCGCCCCAGTAGTTCGGGTTCTTCTCGACGGTCATGCTCTGCTCGGGTTTCCACTCCACCAGCCGGTAGTGACCGTTCGAGATGTACGTGTCCTTGGTGAGCGTCCACTTCTCGGCGTTCTTGTCGATCGTGTCCTTGCGCACCGGATAGGCGGTCCACGTCGCGACGAGATGCATGAAGAACGGCGCAGGTCGCTCGAGCGTCACGACGAAGGTGCGGTCGTCTGTCGCCTTCGCTCCCATGCCTTCCGCCGTACCCTTGCCCGTCCCGAAGGCTTCGGCTCCCTTCACCGGCCACAGCGTCTGCGCGTAGCGGGACTTGGTGGCCGGGTCGGTCGCGCGCTTCCACGCGTACTCGAAGTCGGACGCTTTCAAGGCCTGCCCGTCCGACCACTTGAGCCCGGCGCGGAGGTTGAACGTGTAGGTGAGGCCGTCCGGTGAGATCGTCCACTTCTCGGCCTGGCCGGGCTTTATCTCACCGGTCACCTGGTCGACGTACGCGAGGCCTTCGAACATGTTCTGGATCTGCTCAAGCCCGGCGCCACCCGAGCTGATGCCCGGATCCATGGTGTTGACGATCTTCGCTGCCTCCGGCAGCCGCAGCGTGGTCTTCTTCGCGGCCTGGCTCGGAGCCGGTGTGGCCGAGCTCGTCGGCGACGTGCACGCGGCGACCGTCAGCAGGACCAAAAGGGATAGCGCGACAAGTTTCCTCATCTAGAGCTCCCTGCGGTAAACCCCGCCCCCTGACAAGCGGGAAGGATACGCCGCCTCTTACTACCTCAAGATGACGCTCGGAGTTCGGCGATGTTGCTGCCACACCGAAGATGTACGGCAGCCGTTAGCCCTCCGTGGGCACCCAGTGGCGCGGCCCCATCCCACAGAGCAACTACACCGCGGGCCGCGATGGCAATGCGGTCGAGCTCATCGTCGACCACTGGACGGTCGTGACGTTCGAACGCGCGATACGCCGGTTCAACGATCCCGCGAGCATCCTCTCGGCGCACTACGTCATCGGACAGGATGGTCGCATCGCACAGCTCGTCAGTGAGGACGACACCGCGTACCACGCGGGCAGGTTCGAGGTGAACCTGCGCTCGATCGGCATCGAGCACGAGGCCGGTCCCGCGATGGCTCCGAGCGAGGCGCTCTACGCCGCGTCGGCGAGCCTGCACCGAGAGATCGCCAACCGTCACGGCCTCGACCTGTTCCTCGGCACGACGGTGCTGCCGCATCACGCCATCGTTCCGACCGAATGCCCGGGCACGCTCGACCTGGAACGCATCGTCCGTGAAGCAGAGGAGGAAGACGACATGTTCACCGAAGAAGATCGGCGGATGCTGAAGCGCGTGTACGACCACCTCGAGGCGTACGAGCCGCTGGTGTGGACGACGCGACTGCAGCGCTGGCTGGCGAAGGCGATCCGCAGCGTCTTCCCGAACGCCGACGTCAGCGGGCCCGACGTGGAGAGCGGCCAGCCCTTCAAGGGCTGAGGCGGCGGGCTACGCCTCCGCGCCGAGCCGCCGCGCGATCTCGCGCCGGTGCTCCCACTCGTGCTCGAGCATGCGGCGGATCGTCTTACGCATCGTGCGCGCGCCGGACGGATGCTCCTTCACGAATGCACGCTCCGCTGGTGTGAGCTTGGCGAGCCGCGCGATCGCGGCGTCGCGGGCTTCCTTCAACGCGATGCGGACATCGAGGTCGCCGCGTCCCGCGGCGTTGGTCGGCCCGTTCACCTCCTTGACCGCGCCGAGCGAGCTCGCGAGATAGCCCGCGTCCGCGCCGAGTACGTGCAGCAGCATGTCGCGGAGCGAGCGGCCCTTCGCCGGCTTCGCGTCGAGTGCCTTCGCGCTTGCGCCTTTGACGAGACCGAGGAGATCCGCCCGCGACCATTCGAGGCGACGCAGGGACGTCGCAAGCTCGGCCGGGGTCACCGGCTTCCGATCCGGCACGTACACCGCCTGCGGCGAGCCGTGCCCCAGGAAGTCCCCTTTGGTGATGTGCTCGGCGACGCGCGTGGCGATGGGGGCCTTCGGATCGACCTTTTCGCCGTGGCGCTTCAGGTACCGGAGATACGCAGCGATCTCATCCGGCGCCGCTGCCAGCGCCTCGTCCGTCGTCGGCGCGAACCATGCGCAGCCGAGAAGATCGACGACGTGCACGAGGGTCGACTTCCGCTGCGGCCCGGACTCCAGGTAAAGCGCGTACGTCGAAACGGCTTGGGTGATAGCGGCTACGGTAACGCGGGCGATGAAGCTAGTGCTTCTGCGCGAGCACCCAGGCGTCGACCTTCGCGCGGTACTGGTGCGGCGCCTTCGCGAAGGACTTCATGCAGCCGGGGCCGCAGAAGGCGTACTCGCGATCGTCCATCTCAAGTGTGAGCCCGTGCTCGCGGGAGTCGGCGATGTCCACGATCATCCCGCACACCGGATCGAGGATCTTCTCACCCGGCACGCCCGACGTGTCTCTCACGTCCTAGTGGACCTTTGTGACGCCGACGCCGGCGTTCGGTGTGCTGCTCGTCGGTGAGCCCCCCGAGGGCGTCTGACCGTTTTGCCCGGCACTCGTAGTTCCCGACTGCGCCGCGGAGGCGCTCGGCGCCGCGCTAGGCGCGGCCATCGTTAGATGTGGATTCAGCTTGGTCATGAGCTGTGGCTTCGGGTGGTATCCAACGATGCGATCGGCCTCGCGGCCGTTCTTGAACACGATCATCGTCGGGATCGCGCGGACGCCAAAGCGTCCAGCGGTGATCGGATTGGCATCGACGTCGAGCTTCACGACGCGGATCTTGTCGCCCTGCTCGCTGGCCACCTCTTCGAGGACCGGCGCGACCATGCGGCACGGACCGCACCACGTCGCCCAGAAATCGACGAGCACCGGAGCGTCCGACTTCAGGACCTCCTGCTCGAATGTCTGGTCTGTGACGACCTGTGGCTTACCCATTAGTGCGCTCCTTTAAGTCCTCTACCACCTGAACGCGAGCTGCTGGCCCGATTGTTCCACCGCAGGTTCGAGGCCAAGAACGGGTTCGAGGCTTTCCAGGCTAGCCTGGGCGTCCCCCAGCCAGCGGCGAAGTGCATTCCACTTTACGAATCGCCAGCCCCGCCGTCGAACGACCTCCGCCACCGCCGGCGAGCGATGGAGCTTTTCATGCACCAGGGCGGTCCGTTCGTCGGCAACGGCGAGGAAACGGAACACCCGATCGTCATCTGGGATCGCTTCCCCGAGGGCGACGACGCTGCGGTGTATGCGGGCTGTCCAGTCGACCTGCCAGAGGAACACCATCCGCCCCTTGTCGTACCAGACGCAGTCGACGAAATCGAGCGCCTCTGACGCGCCGCGCACGAAGCGCGATGGGCCGCCCGCGCGCTCGGCCTCGCCGAGCAGATCCGTGAGCACATGGCCGCGCTCGATGTGCGAGCTGGGCACCGCACGACGGTCGACATCACGTCCGATGTGCACCTTGAATCCGAGCCGGTGCCCGGCATCGATGAGCTCCGCGAGCACCCGGGCCTGCGACGCCTGCCGCGCGACGAGCGCGTCCTGAGCCAGCAGGCGCCACCGACCCTCATCGGTCTGGGTCGCGTACGCCGCGACGCAGCGTTCGATGAGCTCGCGGTCCGGCGTCTCGATCCCGCGGAACAGCGCGTAGACGCGGCGCAGCAGCGAGCGCGTGTCGACCTCGCGCGCGGACGAAAGGAGACCCCAGACCGCCCACTCGACACGGTCGCCAAGCGGCGTCGCGTCGGGCGCTTCGTTGATCGTGTACGCGACGTCATCGGGATCGTCGCTGAGCGGCACGCGCGTGATGCCGCTGCGTCGGCCATCGGCCAGCGCGGACCGGAAGTGATCGAGGAAGAGCTCGAGCTCCGACACGCCACCGGCGCGAGCGAGCGCGATCGGAACGAGAAGTCCCTTCGCGGCGAGCGATTGCAGCGCCGCGACCGCTGCGACGTCCTCCCGCACGGGCTCGCCACGGGCGAGCACCGCGTCGCGGACTCCGGAGCGGATCGCGTCTTCGATGAGTCCGGCATCCGCCGCGGACTGGTCGCGCAGCAGCGGTACGTCCCGGTCGAAATCGCACACGGCCGCGGCCGGCGAGCCGTACGCGCCGGCGTGCGCGTCGCGCTGATAGAGGATCGCGCGCAGGCGGTATCCCGCGCCGGCACCCGCGAGGACGCACGCAGCGACGGTCGCCGCGTCGGCGTGCGGGACGTAAACGACCGCCGCGGCCTCGGGGCGCGAGACCCGATGCGCTTCGATGAGCGCCGCGCGCAGACTGCGCAAGAGTCTCTCGCGCGCCGCCAGCCTGCCCTCGCCGGTGTCCATGGGACGCAGCGTCTTTGCGCCGAGCAGCAGGGCGCTCGCGACCGTGCTCCATCCACCGAGCGTGTCCTCGACCGGGGCCTGGCAGAGGACGAGGTCCGCGTCGCCCGGATCGAGGAGAAGCGCGCCGCGCGACGCCGGCGTGCGGTGCTCGTGCTGCGCGAGCCATGCGATGAGCTCGCGCACGGTGCGTTCGTACTCGAGCCAGATGTTCACCTCGCGCGTCTGCGACGCATGGCCACGGCGCGCACGTCCCTTGTCGATTCGTAGCGGCGAGCCGTGTCCGGCCACTGCGCTCTGGCGGCTGCCGGCGACGATCGACTCGAGCAGGCAGAGCTTCAGGAACCCCTGCGCGGCCGCGTCGCCGACCGAGGTCTCGATCGCGCGGAGAGTGGCCATGAGGGCGGTGATGTTGCGCGGCGTGTAGAGAGCCGCGACCGTCTCGCCCAGTGCCTGCGCGGCCGGGTCGGCGCCGAAACGCTCGACGAACTGCCAGTACGCCATACCGCGCGGCTCGAGGCGGCGCGTGCGCTCCTCGTCGTCGGTGTCGACCCCTTCGATCAGGAGCGCGCGGCCTTCACGCGCGCAGACGCCGCAGCGGAACGCCTTCTTCGTCGGCACCGGCGCGTCGCGCTCCCAGAGGAAGGCCTCGACGACGACCGGACCGTGGCACGTCGCGCAGTGCGAGCCGTACAGCTCGCGCATCGCGACGCGGTGGGGAGTCCCGACGAGCGCGCTATCGGCGACGCGCTCGAACGCTGCGACGACCTCCTCGCCCGGCGGCGCGAGCGCGACGACGGCACGCGCCCACTCGCCAAGTGGCTCGCGCGACGTCGCGATGCCACGCCGGTCCGAGGCATCGACCGCGTCGGCGGCGGACCACGGATGCGCGAGCGGATCGAGGACCACGCCGCGTCGCGGCGCGTAGGCGGTCGCGTAGACGTCTGCGAGCGCCGTGGGGAACGCGGTGCCGAAGCGGCTGAGTGGTCGCGGAAGCGGGAGCGTTTCGATGGGTGTGAAAGAGAGGATCCGCTCTCGCATCGTGCTCACTTGGCGTGAGTATGGGTCAGGGAAGTCGGAAGAGAACGGCTCGTTTCGCTTCGGCGATGAGGCCCACCCAACGACCGTCGCGCGACACGACGAGGTCCTGGATCTGCCCGACGGGCGCGAGCTCGTCGAGCGCACCCGTCTTCGGGTCGAGCGCGACGAGCCGGTCGGTGCCGTCCAGCACGACCGCGCGGAGCCCGACGGCCATGCGCCGGCCGTCGACGAGCGGCGCCGTCCAGCGCGTCGCGCCCTCAGCGTCGACCGCCAGGGCACGCTTCGCGTCGAGCAGGTAGAGCGTTCCGTCGCGCGCGAATTCGACGTCGCGCACCGGGGTCGTGATCTTGGTGAGGCTCTTCGTCGGGTCCGCCGCGGTCACCTGGAAGCGATAGGTGCCCTGATCCGTCACCGCCGCGCCGTACGTCCCGGAAGGATCGATCGCGAACGCGGTGCCGGTGCCGGGCACGCGCAGCACGCCCCGCGTGGATCGATCCACGCCCGGCCTGAGCACCTTTACCTCGTAGCCACCCGCGGTCTGCCAGGCGAAGAAGAGGTCGCCGTAGTCGCTGGCGGCGAGCAGCCCACCCGCGGACCCGAGCCCGATCGGGAAGGGCGCCGCCAGCGGCAGTCCGTCCGGTGTGCGCCCGCCGATGACGCCGCCGTCGCTCCCGCCCGCCGACGCGGCGAAGATGTCCACCCCCGGCACGTAGACGAGCGACTGGGCCGCGCCGGTGAGACGCACCGGAACGCCGCTGGAGTCATTCGGGGCCGGCATCACGTAGTTGGAGAGGACCTGTCCGCCACCCATGAGGAACCGCGCGTCGTTGGTGAACGCGAGCTGATTCACGCCGGCGTTGAACTTCGCGAGCGCCTTCAGCACGCCGTCGCGAGTGTGCAGCGCGAGGAAGCCGTCGTCCGTGCCGGTCGCGATGAGTGCTCCGTCCTGTGACAGCGCGATCTTGCGCGCGAGCGCATGAGTGTCGATCGAGCGCTCGGGCTCGCGCCACAGCTCCGCGTCGGGCGCGTCGCCGCTCCGCGCGAATGCATACACGGTGTCCTCGCTGACGATCGCGGTGATCTTCTGTGTCGCCAGCGTGACCGCCGCCTTATCGGCCGCGGGTCGGTCGGCGTACGGGCCGACACGGACCGTGAAGGGACTCTCTTTCGTCGCCGTCGCGTTCGCGCCGATGCTCTTGGCGGTCGCGGCCGCCTCATCCGAGCTCGTGAAGGGACCGACCGTTAACGTGAATCGCTGCTTCGAGGTCGCCGACGACTTGATGGACGTGCCGCGGTCTATCGCCGCCCTCAGGCTCGCGTCGGCGGGCATGACGGACACGAGCTCGCGCAGACCGGCCCAACCGCGCTCGACGCCCGAGAGGATGCGTGACAGCGCCGCGGGGTCGCGACCGTCGGAATACGCGAGCGCATCGCGCGAGAGATCGGTGAGGCCGTCGGCGAGGGCGACGAGGCGATCGCGCGCCGGTCCGACCGTCTCGACCGTCGCGGCGACGACCTTCGTCGTATTCGCCGTGATGAGCGCTGCCTGCGCGCGCGCGACGGTCGCGAAGCGATCCCCGCTGACGACGCGGACCCTGTCGCCGTTCAGCCCGCCGACGAGGGCGTAGTCGTAGACAGAGAAGGTGGACAGGATGTCGGCGGCGGTGTGGGCGATGGCGAGGGCGCCTGCGTCGGCGACGTCGCCGGTCGGGCGGACCTTGTTATCCGGGAGCGGGGTGGACGAGCAAGCCGCGGCCAGGAGGACGAGGACCGCTGTTACCGCTCCCCATCCCGCTCGACCCACTTGGCTTACTCCTCTTCTTCTTCCTCCGCGTCATCGTCACCGGTGTCGACGACCAGGGGCTCTTCGACTGTGTCCGTCTCGTCGAGGGCCTCGCCGCCCGCGGTGCCCTCTGTCTCTTCCTCGGCCTCGTCCGTCTCGTCGTCGCCGTCGTCGTCCGCATCCCGTCCGAAGCGGAAGAAGTTGCCCTTGATGTAGGCACGCTCCTTCGTCTCGGCCGGGCGATGGTGGCCAGGGAAGGAGATCCGGCTGGAGTTCTCGACGCTCTGCAGGACCTCTCTAATGGCAACGCGGGCGTTCTGCTGGTCGTTACTGACGATCGCCGCCACGTACTGGTTGCCAGTTCGGATCAGATCGATGAGGCGCCGGCCGACCTTCGGCTCCAGGAAGCCGAGGAGCTCGCCGTCGCGGGCGTGGACGGCCAACAGGCCTTCCTGCTCCTTCAGCTGGGCCTCGGCACCGGGGCTGTAACGGGCGAGGATGTGCGGCGGCGCCGGGTTGATGAGCCGGAGGATGCCTGTCTTGCCCATGTCCTCGATAAAGAGGCGCGGCTGCGTCCGGGACGTGGTGACGTTCGGCTTTGTCTTGTGCTCAAGCAGCTGGGCGATCCGCTGCGAGCCGCGGATTGCGATGGAGTTGTACGGCTCGGCCTTGAGCACCTCGGCGAAAGACGCCTTGGCCTCTTCAAGCTTGCCTTGCTCGAGGAGCGCGCGGCCCATGCGGTTGCGCGCCTCGATGTCGTCGGGCGCCGCTTCGATGATCTTCGAGTTGAGGTCGGACGCGCGCGTCCAGTCAGCCTCGAGGGCGGCCGAAACGGCCTGATCGGCGAGGGCACGAACGCGCAGTCCGGTGTCCGAGGCAGGTGTCATGGGAGTTCTCATTCTAGCCTGCGGCGGTACCCTTGCGCGCGTGCCGTACCTCTCGGACATCCAACATCGACGCGTGATCGAGCCGAATGGCACCGAGGTGGCGAAGCTCGCGGACCTCGCGGTCGTTCCTCAGGGACAGTTCCCGGCGGTGCAGTGGGCGATCCTCGCGACACCCAGCGGGGAACGCATCGTCCGCTGGAACGAGCTGGCGCAGGAGATCGGGCATCTCAGGCTCCGCGGTCGCCTCGAGACGATCGCCGATGCGGCGCTGCCACAGGAGGCGCTCCGCCTCTCGCGCGACCTCATGGACAAGCAGGTCGTCGATACGCACGGCGCGAAGGTCGTGCGCGTCAACGACCTGCAGCTCTCCGAGGTCGACGGCCAGCTGCGCCTGGTCGGCGCGGACGTCGGCCTGCGCGGCCTGCTCCGCCGCGTCGGCGCCGAGCATCTCGCCGAGCGTGTCGTCGGGCTCGCGGGGCAGAAGCTGCCGCGCGGGATCATCCCGTGGCATCTCGTCGAGCCGATCGCGGGAACGGATGCGAACGTGCGCGTCACCGTCCCGCGCACCAAGCTCGCGCTCCTGCATCCCGCCGACATCGCCGACATCGTCGAAGAGATGACCGTCGACGAGCGGCGCGCGGTATTCGAGGAGCTCGACATCGAGACCGCGGCCGAAACGCTCTCCGAGGTCGAGCCGGAGATGCAGGCCTCGATCGTGAGCGACCTCGACGAGGAGCGCGCGGCCGACATCCTCGACGAGATGGCGCCCGACGAGGCAGCCGACCTCCTTCAGGATCTTCCCGAGGAACGCCGCGAAGAGCTCGTCGACCTGATGCAGAAGGACGAGGCCGCCGATGTCGAGGAGCTGCTCACCTACCCCGAGGACTCCGCCGGAGGGATCATGACGACCGACCTCATCGCGCTTCCCGCGCAGCTCACCGCCGGCGCGGCGATCGATCGCCTGCGCGAGCTCCAACCCGAGCCCGAGCTCACCTACTACCTCTACGTCATCGACGGCCAGGGCCGGCTCGACGGCGTCATCTCGCTGCGGAACCTCGTCGTGGCCAAGCCGGAGACGCCGATCAGCGAGATCATGGACCGCAACGTCATGAAGGTCGACGCGACCTCGCCGAAGGAAGAGGTCGCATCCCTCATCGCGAAGTACAACCTGCTGGCGCTTCCGGTCGTCGATGCGCGGCGCAAGCTTCTCGGTACGGTCACCATCGACGACGTCGTCGACATCATGCTGCCGCGCGGTTGGAGGAAGAGGTCGCTCAGGTCGATCGCTAGGTGAGAGGCGCGGGCATCGCGCGACCGCTGGGCGCGCTCAGGCGCCGCGCGTCCCGCCGCCGGATCGCCCTCACCGCGTTCCTCGCCGTGCTCGGCCCCGGCGTGATCACCGGATTCGCCGGCAATGAAGCCGGTGGCGTCACCACGTATTCCTCGGTCGGCGCGCAGTTCGGCTATTCGCTGCTATGGCTTCTTCTCGTGTCGAGCATCGGCCTGGGGGTGATCCAGGAGATGTGCTCGCGCATGGGGCTTGTGACCGGGCAGGGCCTCTCCGACCTCATCCGCGAGCGGTTCGGCGTGCGCTGGACCATCCTCGCGATGGTCGTCCTCATCATCGCGAACGGCACCAACGTCGTCGCCGAGTACGCCGGCATCGCGGCGAGCGTCGAGCTCCTCGGCGTACCGCGGATCGTGTCCGTGCCGCTGGCCGCGCTCGCGGTCTGGACGCTGGTCGTCTTCTTCAGCTATCGCTTCGTCGAGCGCGTCCTGTTCGTGCTGGTGCTCGCGTTCCTCGCCTACCCGATCTCGGTGTTCATCCTGCGGCCTGACTGGCCCGCGGTGATGTCGGGGTTCATCCCTTCGGTCCCGACAAGCCCGTCGGCCCTCGTCTTCGCGCTCGCGCTGGTCGGGACGACGATCACGCCGTACCTCCTCTTCTACATGCAGGCATCGGTGGTGGACAAAGGCGTCGACCGCCAGTCGGCGACCTACGCGCGGGTCGACGTGTTCCTCGGCGCGGCACTCGCGGGACTCTTCGCGTTCTTCATCATCGTCGTGACTGGGACCGTGCTTTACCCGGCGGGGATCCGAGTCTCGTCGGCCGACGCGGCGGCGCAGGCGCTTGTCCCGCTGGCCGGTGCGAGCGCGGGCCTGCTGTTCGCTGTGGGCCTGTGCGGCGCGTCTCTCCTCGGTGCGGTGGTGATGCCGCTCTCGACGTCGTACGCGATCTGCGAAGCGTTCGGTTGGGAGTCGGGCATCAGCAAGAACTTCCGCGAAGCGCCGGTGTTCATGAGCCTGTTCACGCTGCTGCTCGTGCTCGGCGCGATCGTCGTGCTCATCCCGGGTATCTCGCTCATCCCGCTCATCATCTCGGCGCAGATCGCGAACGGGATCCTGCTTCCGATCGTGTTGATCTTCATCGTCCGCCTCGCGACCGACCGGCGCCTCATGGGCGATGCGGTGAACGGTCGCGTGTCGACGATCCTCGGCTGGGGGGTGGCCGCCCTCGCCGGTTCGCTGTCACTCGCGTATCTCTTTGCCTCGATCTTCGCGACTTAGCGAGCGGTCAGTCGCGTGTGCGTGTCACCGTAGGGTCATGAGGGCCGTCACTCTGACCGCGCTCGCCGTCCTCGCGGCGACGGCGTGCCAATCGACACCGTCTCCCACACAGGTAGTGCAGCCTTCCGGCGCGAGCAGCGCGCCGGGCATCGTCGCCCCGGCGGTGGCGGTCCTGGCCCACGCGATCAGCGTTCCCGCGGACCACCGCTACGTCTCGGTCTCCGACGGGCAGACCGGACGGATCCTGCTCATCGACCTCGTGAAGAGTGGCAGCACGGCGATCGTCGCCGCGCGCGGCTCTCCGGGACGGCCGTACTACGAGCCGCCTTTCAGCGAATCGGCCGACGGGAAGCGTCTCCTCGTCGCCGCGGTCGGGCCCGCGGAGCGATCGGCGCTGTATCTCGTCGACGTCGCGGCCGGCAGCGCGAAGCTCTTGTACGAGGACGACGAGATCTGGTCGATCGGTTCGCTGCACGGCGTGATCAGTCCCGACGGAGCGCGGTATGCGTTCCACGGCCACGACGGAGTCCGCGTCGGCGATACCGCGGGCGGACCGACGAAGCTGTTCGTCGAGGACGACGATCCAGCGGACATGGCGAGGATCTGGTACCCGCTCGCATGGTCGATCGATCGGAGCGCGATCGTGCTCGGGCAGGGCACCGACGCGGTCACCAACATCGGGGTCTATCGAGCCGCGAACGGCGAGCAGTACTGGACCGGCACGGGCTCGGAGGTCAGCTGGCGTACGAAGCCACCGTTCCTCGCCGTGGCGGGCAGCGCCGGCACGTTCGGTGGCGAGAATCGGGTCTACGCCGTCGATCCGAACGTGGGCCTGATCCGGGATCTCGAACCGCTCACCGCGAAATACTTCGGCTCGATCGCGTGGAATCCGAGCGCCGACCGCGTCCTCTACACCGCCGCGGACGGTCAGTTCGCGGAATCCGACGTCTACACGCGCTCGCTCGCCGAGGACCTTTCCAAGCGCATCGCGTCGCCGAAGAAGATCTGGGAAGCATGGTGGTCGAGCGACGGGTCGCGGATCTACGCGACCGCGGCGCGCGAGGCGACGGCCGGGACGCCAGGCGTCGGCGACTTCGACATCCTCGAGCTACCGGGGGGCCGCGTCGTCGCCTCGGTGTGTCGCGCCGATCAGCGCGGGCAGTGCCGCTAGCGGCTCACGCGCATGGCGGAGTCGGCGAGCGCAAACAGAAGGACACGCTGTCGGTCGAAAGCAGATCGCGAAAGCCACCCACCGAGTCGTCGCCGACCGTCTGCGCCCACAGACGCGCTCCGTCCTTCGACCACCAAGGCGGGCCGATGGCAGCTTCATACAACCTCGTTCCGGTGCCGTCGGCATTGCGGATCCAAATCGTGGCCGGCCGGTTGGCCCCACAGCAAAGTGGGACCTCGTATACGAAGAAGCGGTCCAGTGAGGGGCGCCACTTCGCGTCGTTGATGATGGTCTCGCCGGTCGGCACGTACAGCTCGCGGGGCTGACCGCCCGCACTTGTCGTCGTATAGACGAAGGAGCGTCCACCGAACGCGCTGCGCGAGCTCGCGACGAGCAAGTTCTGTTCGCCACCACGCCAATCGATCGCGTGACCCGGGCCAAGTAAGCGGGCATTGCCGCGAGTGAACTGTCCGCCGCCCACGTCGAACGTCGTCTCTCCGGCCTGCACTTGCACCACACCCATTCGACTCCCACCGGTGTCAGAGGTGCTCACTGCCAGCCACGCGCCGTCGGTCGACCACGCGACCGGCTGCGGTGGAGAGCCGACGATCTGCGGATCGGACGCGACGATCCGCTTCGGGTCGGGACCGGCGCGGGCATTTGCGATGAAAACGCCCGTGCTGTTGGCATCACCGAGGCGCGCGTACGCGTAGTGCGTGCCATCGGGCGAAACGACCGGTGTGCTGAACGATGGCGCGAGATCCGTCAGGAGGACGAGTACCTCGCCCGTCTGCGGACGCACCAGATAGTGGACCGTCCGCTGCTGGGCGAATCGACGCGCGACCACCAGCACGCGACCGTCACCGGAGGCGCCGAATGCGACGGTCTGTACTTCGGGTCCACCGACCGGCGGCGCTGGATCGAAGCGCACCACTTCGACCGGCGGCCGCGTGGCCGAGGAATCGAATAACAGGATGCGCGTGGTGTCCTGCGAGCCGACCGAGAAGTAGTGCGGATCGGCTGGCATGGCCGTTACCGCGGTCACGTGGATGTCCGTCACGGATGCCGTGGGCGAAGGCGACGCGGACGGACCCGCTGGGATCAGCGAGAAGGACGCCGCGGGTGACAGCGACGGTGTCAGTGAGTCGGGAGGGGCGGAGGTCGCGGGAGCGCGGGCCAGAGGCAAACATGCGCTCGCCATCACGGTCACCGAAAGGAGCAAGGCGAATGACGCAACACCGCGACGCATCGGTCCGACTCTAAACGCGCGCGCTAGCGCGGCTGATCCAGCACCTCGCCGAACGCGTCGAGCCAGCGGTCGGGGTTCTCCTGAAAGATGATCTTGCAGCGGTCGCGGTCGAACTCGTAGTAGCGGCCCTCGTACCGAAGGCGGATCCGGTCCGCCTCGAGCGCGGTCTTGCACACGACGCAGACCGTCGCCATCAGATCGGCTCGAGCTCGAGAAGGGGCTGATGAGCGCGCACGAGCTGCCCGTTCTCTGCGAAGATGCGCCTCACCTTCCCGCCGGCGGTCGACCGGATCTCGTTGAAGAGCTTCATCGCTTCGATGAGCGCGACGACGTCGCCCTTGTTCACGACGGCGCCGATCTGGACGAACGGCGGCGCCTGCGGCGTCGGCGAGCGGTAGAAGACGCCCGTGAGCGGTGCATTCACCGTGGGGAGCTCACCCTTCTTCTGCGCATCCGGTCCGGTGACCGTCACGCCCGCGGTACCCGGCGCCGGCGCGCTCGGCGCGGCGGCCGCGGCGGGGATGCCGTCCTTGCTCACCTTCACGCGCAGACCGCCGCGGCGGATCTCGAGCTGCTGCACATCCTCCGCGGCGAGGCGCTGCAGCAGCTCGGTCACGAGCGCGTTCGCGTCGGCGCGGAGCTTCTTCGGGTCAGCCACGTTCAGGCCCAGCGCCGCAGCAGCAGCGCCGCGTTGTGGCCACCGAAGCCCATCGAATTGGATAGCGACACCTCGACCTGCTGCTTGCGCATCACGTTCGGCACATAGTCGAGGTCACAGTCGGGGTCGGGCACTTCCTGGTTGATCGTCGGTGGCAGCACGCCGTCGCGCATCGCGAGCGCGCAGAAGATCGCTTCGATCGCGCCTGCGGCGCCGAGCGTGTGACCCGTCATGGACTTCGTCGACGACACCGCGAGCTTGTACGCATGGTCGCCGAAGAGCGTCTTGACCGCGGCGGTCTCGGAGCCGTCATTCGCAGGGGTCGATGTGCCGTGAGCGTTGATGTACCCGACATCGGCCGGCGCGATGCCCGCACCCTCGATGGCCATCCGCATCGCGCGCACGGCGCCCTCGCCGCCTTCGGCCGGCGCGGTCACGTGATGGGCGTCAGCGCTCTGGCCGTAGCCGATGAGCTCCGCGACGATGTGGGCCCCGCGCGCCCGCGCGAACTCGAGCTCCTCGAGGATGACCGCCCCGCCCCCCTCGCTGAACACGAACCCGTCGCGCTCCTTGTCGAACGGCCGCGACGCTTTCTCCGGGTCGTTGTTGCGGCGCGACAGCGCGTGCGCCTGGTTGAATGCGGCGATCGCGATCTTGATCAGGCCCGCCTCGGAGCCGCCGGCGATCATCACGTCGGCCTGCCCACGCCGGATCATCTCGCCACCCTCGCCGATCGCATGCGCACTCGAGGCGCACGCGGAGACGAGCCCCATATTCGGACCCTTCGCGCCGAACTTCATCGCGATCTCGCCCGCGGCCATGTCGATGATCATCATCGGGATCATGAACGCCGAGACCCGCCGCGGGTCCTTCGCGTGCGACAGGACGTTGTCGACCACGGTGCTCACGCCGCCGATCCCGGAGCCGAACGCGACACCCACGCGCGGCGCGAGGTCCTTCGTGATCTCCAGCTTCGCATCGGCGATCGCCTGGGACGCGGTGGCGACCGCGAACTGCGCGAAGCGGTCGGCGCGACGCGCTTCCTTGCGGTCCATGTACTCGAGCGGGTCGAAATCGCGCACCTCGCCGCCGATCGTGGTTTCGAGACCGGTCGTGTCGAACCGCGTGATCGGACCGATGCCGCTGCGGCCTGCGCGTATGCCTTCCCACGTCTTGGCGACCGAGCCACCGAGCGGCGTGATCATGCCGAGGCCGGTCACAACGACCCGCCGCCGTTCACCGTTGCGCATGTCTCGAGTCTAAGTGCGTGAGGCATCCGCGACGCGGATGCCGTCGAAGCGCGCACCGGTCGGATGTACGTCGCGGTCGTCGAGCGAGCGGAAGACGACCGCTCGACCCTTGCCGACAACGCTCCACCCATCAGCACCTTCGACGATCGCGGTGTCCTCGTCGATCCCCAGCATCCGATGGCCGTCAGGCCAGATGTCCGCCCAGCGGCGCCACATCTCCGGTGGGACAGCATCGAAATGGGGCGCGACGAAGATGCCGGGTAGGAGGCCGAGCGCGTCCCGCACCGCCACGCGTCGCGGGACACCGGCCTCATCGATCCCGTCCGGGAAATGAAAGGTGCGACTCCCGAGCATCATCGCGCCGGCGCTCGAGCCCGCGAGCACCGCACCCGCGCGATACCGCGCGACGACCGCCGACCAGAACGGCGTGCCGGAGAGCGTCTCCACCACGTAGCCCGGCTTGCCGCCCGAGAAGTAGATCCAGTCCGCGTCCGCGATCGCCTCTGAATTCCGCGGATCCTCTGCATCAACGCGGTCGAGGACCATGACACCGGTCGCGTCGGCACCGAGCCGAGCGAAGTGTGCCGTGCCCATCTCGACCCAGGATCTCGGCGTGTCCTCGGTACCCGCTGCGGTCGGGACGATCGCGACGCGGACGTGCCGCGAGCCCAGATCGGAGAGGATCCTGCGATCCACATCGGCCATCGCCGGAGTGAACTCGCCCGAGCCACACAGGACGAGCCGTCCTCGCGTCATGCCGAGGCCGGGATCCGACGGAAGCGTTTGTACATGCGGTCATAGTTCTTGCGGCTGCGTTTCTCGCGCTCCTCGTCGGAGAGTGCCTCCCACGCGCGATGGGCGTGCCGTGTCACGTGACGAGCTCCGATCGCGAGCGCGCGTAGACCGAGCTCGCGGACGGCGGACGACACCGCGATGTCGAGGTTGCGGTAGAAGCGATAGCGCTCGTCGAAGCCGCCGATCGCGAGGAGCACGTCGCGGCGGGCCGCCTGGCAATACGCCTGGATCGCGTCGCACTCGCCCGCGGTGACTTCGTCGAAATGCTTCATATCGCTGGTGCGCAGGCCCCACGGACCGACGATGCCGGCGCCGTCGCCGAGCGCCTCTTCGAGCTCCGCAAAGAGCGGGCCTGTGATCTCCACCGATGGATCGAGCTGAAGTACGGAGCGCCCGCGCGCGATGCGCAGCAGCGCATTGCGGCCGGCGCCTTCGCCCAGATCACGGTCCGCGTGAAGGATCTGCACGCGGCGTTCACGCGCGGAGAGAAGATCGAGCGCCATCTTCGCGCGCTCGCTCGATCCCTGGTCGAGAACGAGCACCTCCCCGTCGGACGGGACGCTGCTGAGGATGCCGCGGACGCAGCGCTCGACATCCTCCGGGAATTCACGCGTCAGCACGCAGACGGACCATGACCGCACGGGACGCTTGGCGCGGCCGTCGCGAAGCTCGCTCGGCGACGCGATGGTGTGGCGCGTCCGTGGAGCGAGGCGCCGGTCCGCGCGCGCGACGAGCGCACCGTTCACACGGTCGTCGACGCGGAGGCCATCGAACCGGGATCGCAGCTGGTCGGCGGCCGCGTAGTCACCCGTCGCACGTGCACGCTCGTGGTCCGCGATCGCCGCGAGCGCGAGTGGCGGCGCGTCCTCGCGTTCGCGAGCGACGCTCGCGAGGTCGAGCCCCAATACCGCGTCGGCGTCGCGCACGAATTGCAGGCGCACCTCCGGCGCGATGTCCACGTCCGCGACGCAGGCGTGAACGAGAGCGAGCGCGCCGGGCAGGTCGAGGTCGTCAGCGAGCCGTTCGCGAAGGAGCTCGTTCCACCGATCGCGCGCGACGTTTCCGAACGCCTGGCGGACCCGATCGGGCAGCCGCGGGGCTGTCTGCACCGGTCCTGACTGCTGCGACAGGGCCCGCACGCGCTGGCGCAGGTGGTCGAGTCCCTCGGCCGCCTGACGCAGCGCGCCGACGCTGAAGTGCATGCGCGAGCGGTAGTGCGTGAGGAGGCACTGGTAGCGGAACGCGAGCGGGTCGAGTCCGAGCGATTCGATCTCATGGACCTCGAGGGTGTTCCGTGCGGACTTCGCCATCTTCACGCCGTCCGAGAGGAGATGCTGGCCGTGGACCCACATGCCGACGACGGGATGCCCGAGCGCTCCTTCCGACTGGGCGATCTCGTCCTCGTGGTGCGGGAAGATGTTGTCCACGCCACCGGTGTGCACGTCGAATCGCTCGCCGAGGTACTTGGTGCTCATCGCCGAACACTCGATGTGCCATCCCGGATAGCCAGGTCCCCACGGCGAATTCCACACCAGCGCGCGCCGGTCGGGCTCAGCGCGCTTCCACAGCGCGAAGTCAGCCGCGTTGCGCTTGTTCGGATCGACCTCGGTGCGCACGCCCTGCCGCAGCGCTTCACTCTCGTTGCCGGAGAGGCGACCGTAGTCGGGGAATCGCTTCACCGCGTAATAGACGGTCCCCTCGACGACGTACGCGAGATCCTTCGCGAGCAGCCGCTCGATGATGGCGATCATCGGGGCGACGTGAGCGGTCGCGCGCGGATAGAAGGTCGCCGGAAGGATCCCGAGCTTCCGTTCGTCCTCGCGGAACGCGCCCTCGTAGAACTCCGCGATCTGCGTGGGCGTCTTGCCCTCCGCGAGCGCCGCGGCGATGACCTTGTCCTCACCCCGGTCCACGGCGTCCTGCCGCATGTGCCCGACATCGGTGATGTTCTTCACCGAGATCACCCGGTGGCCGAAGAGCTCGAAGGTCCGGCGAAGCCAATCGGCGAGCAGGTACGAGCGAAGGTTGCCGACATGCACGGGCCGGTACACCGTCGGCCCGCAGGTGTACATGCGGATCTCGCCGTCGCGCACCGGAACGACCGGCTCCACGCTTCGCGTCAGCGTGTTGTGAAGGCGTATCTGCACGCGGCCTCCCCTGTCGCCTACAGGCTAACGCCGCTCAGTCGCGCAGGATTCCCTCGATGATGCCGACCGCCTTCTCGAGCGTGACCACCTCGGGTATATCCAGCCGGCGCACGCGGCTCTCGATATCGGCGATGCGCAGCTCACGCCCTTTGCCAAGGACGCGTCGTCCCTTTGCTGTCATCTCGACATGCACGACGCGTGCATCGCTCGGATCGGGACGGCGCCGGATCAGGCCGATGCGTTCCATCTCCGCAGCGAGCCTGCTGACGGTCGGCGCGCGCACCTGTTCGGCCGCGGCGAGGTCGCCCAGCGTCTTCGGTCCGCTCATGAGCACGGATAGCGCCGACAGCTGCGCCGGCGTCGCGCCCGTCAGCGGATCGCTGCGCCGAGCGCGCCGCAGGAGATGTATGGCCGCGGAGTGCAGGCGGTCGGCGAGCTCACGTTCCCGCACTCGGGTCGGCGGACCGGTTGCGTTCCTGTGCACACCGTGATATTAGTTAGCAAGGCTAAGTACTGCAAGAGAAATGGGGAGGCCCGAGATGGCAGCGGAGTTTCTCGAGGCGGTGAAGAAGGGCGATCGCGCCGCGGTCGATCGGATGCTCGACGGCGATCCGTCGCTGGTATCGGCGCGGGACGAGCGCGGCACGTCGGCCGTTCTGCTCGCCCACTATCACGGCAAGATCGAGGTCGCGGCGGCCCTGCTCTCCCGCGCGCCCGCGCTCGATGTCTTCGAGGCCGCGACCGCCGGCGACGCGAAGCGCGTCGGGGCGCTCGTCGATGCGGACCGTTCGCTCGCCAACGCCGTCGCGAGGGACGGCTACACGCCGCTCGGTCTCGCCGCCTTCTTCAAGCGGCGCGGCGTCGTGAAGACGCTCCTCGACCGAGGCGCGAAGCCGAGCCTGCCCTCACGCGAACAGGGCTTCACGCCGCTCCATTCGGCCGTCGCGACGGATGCCGCCGGGAGCGAGCGCGAGATCGTCCGGCTGCTGCTCGAAGCCGGCGCCGATCCGAACGCGAAGAGCCGCGAGGGCGGCACGCCGCTGCACACCGCGGCGTTCACCGGGGACCTCGAGATCGCTGAGATGCTGCTCGCCTACGGAGCCGATCCGAACGCCACGGATCTGAAGGGCCTGACCCCGCTCGACATCGCGCGAGATCGACGCAACGTCGAGGTCGCGGCGCTGCTCCACCACGCGGTCACGAACCGGAAGCGCCTCTAGAGGATCGTTTTGCCGAGCGCGCTCGCGACGAGCTCGACAGCAAGCGCCGCAGTGCGGTTGCTCTCATCGAGGATGGGATTGACCTCCGCGATCTCCACGGAGCGGAGCTTTCCTGACGCCGCGAGCATCTCCATCGCGAGCTGCGCTTCGCGGTACGTGAGCCCGCCGCGCACCGGCGTGCCGACACCGGGTGCCTCGTCGGGATCGAGCGCATCCATGTCGAGCGAGAGATGGATCCCATCGCCCTTACCCGCGACCGCGATCGCTTTCTCCATCGCCGGTCCCATTCCGAGGCGATCGATGTCCGACATCGTGAGCGCCATGACCCCGGCCTTCTTGATGTTGTCGCGCTCGCCCGGATCGACGTCGCGCAGTCCCAGCAGCACACCGCGCTCACCGCTCGTGGTGCCGCGCAGATCCGCGGGGAACGGCTCGCCCGCAAGGCCGAGCGCGACCGCGAAGGGCATCCCGTGCACGTTCCCCGACGGCGTCGTATCCGGAGTGTTGATGTCACCGTGCGCGTCGATCCAGATCACGCCGGGCCGCTTCCCCGCCCGAGCGAGACCGGCGAGCGTGCCCATCGCCATCGAGTGATCGCCGCCAAGGACGAGTGGAATGTTGCCAGCGCGCGCGATGTCCGCAACGACGATCGCGAGCTCCTCGCAGGCTCGCACGATCTCCTTCACGTTGTGCGCGCGCGGGCCGCGCCTCACGCGCTCGGGGTCGAGACTCCTGCCCGCGTGTGTCGCGAGCCCCTCGTCGAGGTCTGCGACCCTGATGTTCCCGCGGTCCTTCACGCGGAAACCTATCTCGGACAGTTTGGCCACCAGGCCGCCGTAGCGGATGCCCGAGGGACCCATGTCGACGCCGCGGCGATTGCCGCCGAGGTCCATCGGCACGCCGATGATCTCGACGACGGGGCGTGCCTCCATCCGGCGGATCTTCTCGGGGTCGGCCGCGCGCAAGACACCCTCGACGCGACGCTCTATCCCGAGGCGGCGCTCCTCGCCAGGGCGACGCTCGTCGCCGGAGCGGCGCTCCTCGCTCAAGACGCGCTCTGCTTCCCAGCGGTCGCGGCGCGTGGCTGGAAGATCGCCTGGATCACACCCTCGGCAGCGATCTCGTCACCGACGAAGGCGCGCACGTTCACGCGCGCGTAGCCGCGCCGCATCTTGTCGATGACGGCCTCGTACCGCGCGGTCTCGCCGGGCCGGACGATGCGCTTGAAGCGCATCTCATCGATGCCGGCGAACAGTCCAAGCCCGTCGCGGTACTCGGGCAGCGCCATGGCCATCACGGTCGCGGCCTGGGCGAGCGACTCGACGAGGATGACGCCCGGAACGATCGGATTCCCTGGAAAATGGCCCTTCAGGTACCACTCCTCGCCGGTGAAGGTGTGCTCGGCCACCGCGCGCACGCCGGGCTCGAGCTCGGTCACACGGTCGATGAGAAGGAACGGATCGCGGTGCGGGATGAGCGCCTGGATCCCGGCACGATCGAGCGTAGTCACGCGTCGCGAGTGTAGAGGGCGCTACGCGGTGAGCGCGTCGACTCCGACCGTGTCGATGAGGTGCGTCGTGACCTGACCGGAGCGGAACAGCTCGCTCGCGAGGATCTTCTTATGCGCCGGGATGTTCGTCGTGACGCCGACGATCGTGAACTCGTCGAGCGCGCGCTGCATGCGCGTGACCGCCTCGGCGCGGTCGCGACCCCACGCGATGACCTTCGCCAGCAAGGAGTCGTAGTAGGGCGGCACCTCGTAACCCTGGAAGCAGTGCGAGTCGATGCGGATCCCCGGACCGCCGGGCTGCAGCCAGGTCGTGAGGACGCCCGTCGACGGCGCGAAGTTCTGCTCGCTGTCTTCGGCGTTGATGCGGCACTCGATGGCGTGGCCGCTCACCCAGATCTGTTCCTCGCTGAACGAGAGCGGCTGCCCTGACGCGAGCGCGATCTGCTCTTTCACCAGGTCGATGCCGGTCGTCATCTCGGTGACGGTGTGCTCTACCTGGATGCGGGAGTTCACCTCGATGAAATAGAACTCGCCGGCGGCATCGACGAGGAACTCGAAGGTACCGACGTTGCGGTAGCCGCAACGAACGGCGGCATCGGTCGCGCGGCGCGCGATCTCTTGCCGCAGCTCCTCGCTGATCGACGCGGACGGGGCCTCCTCGATCATCTTCTGGTTCCGGCGCTGGATGGAGCACTCGCGCTCGCCAAGGCAGATGCCGCTCCCGTACTCGTCGACCGCGATCTGTGCTTCGACGTGGCGTACGCCCTCGAGGCAGCGCTCCACGTAGAGGCCCGCGTCGCCGAACGATGCCTTCGCCTCGGTGCTCGCCTGATCCCAGAGACGCTGGAGGTCATTCGGCGCGGTGACCTTGCGCATGCCACGGCCGCCACCGCCGGAACGCGCCTTGAGCATCACCGGGTACCCGACGGCCTCCGCGATGCGCAGCGCCTCGGCCATCGTCTTCACCGGTCCATCGGATCCCGGGATCACCGGCAGGCCGAGCGTCTTCATCGCGACGCGCGTCGCGACCTTGTCGTGGAACTTGCGGAGGATCTCCGGCGGCGGACCGATGAACACAAGCCCGTGCTCTTTGCAGACCTCGGCGAAATCGGCGTTCTCGGCAAGGAACCCGTATCCCGGATGGATGGCCTGCGCTCCGCTGATGAGCGCGGCCGACATGATCGACGGGATGTTGAGGTAGCTCTCGCGAGATGATGCCGGGCCGACGCAGATCGCTTCGTCCGCCAGATGCACGGGGAGGCTGTGCGCATCGGCCTCGCTGTACACGACGACGGTCTGGATGCCGAGCTCGCGGCACGCGCGGATGACGCGAAGTGCGATCTCGCCGCGATTGGCGATGAGGATCTTATCGAAGGACATCGAGCGCCTCCTCAAGCGTCTTCACGTCAGACACATTCGCCGTCCGCAGTTCGGGCAGGATCCGTTTCGCGAGCCCGGTGAGGACGCTCGACGGACCGAACTCGACGAATGCGGTCGCGCCCTCCCCGTGCGCGCGCCGCATAGAGGCAACCCACTGTACTGCCGACCAGACCTGTTTCTCCAGCAATGGTGGGAAATCCGCCGCATGTTCGTGCACCTGCGCATCGACGTTTGCCACGATCCGGTAACGCAGCGCCCCCAGCGGCGTCACTGCGATGGCTTTCGCGAGCTGCGGTCCGACCGGTCGCATCGCCGGGGAATGGAAGGCGGCCGAGGTGCGAAGCGGGATGACCCGTTTCGCACCCGCGCTCTTCAGTGCGGCGGTCGCGCGGTCGAAGCCTTCCTTCGGACCGGAGATGACGACCTGTCCCGGCGCGTTGTCATTCGCGACGACGAGACCGGTCCCAGCGATCGCCGTCGCGACGGCGTCCGAGTCGAGACCGATCACCGCCAGCATCCCGCCGGATGGATCCGCTTCCTGCATCAGCTCACCGCGGCGCCGCACGAGGACCACGGCGTCGGCGAGCGCGAGCGCGCCCGCAGCGACGAGGGCGCTGAATTCACCGAGCGAGTGGCCCATCGCAACGACCGGCTCGTCGAGGCCGCCGACTTCTTCCTCAGCGGCGCGCAGCGCGGCGATCGATGCGGTGAGAAGTGCGGGCTGCGTGTTCGCGGTGCGGTCGAGCTCGCTCTGCGGTCCGTCCCAGGCGAGCCGGCGCAGATCGGATCCGAGCGCGTCGTTCGCCTCCTCGAATGCGCGCGCCGCGCTCGGGTACTTCTCCGCGAGCTCGCGGCCCATGCCGACCGTCTGCGAACCCTGACCGGGAAAGAGCCATGCGACGCCGCTCCCCATGGACGCGGAATGGTATGAGAACGAGGCTGTTCAGTACGGCGCCGCGGTGGTCGCTACTTCTTCGGCGCGGCCTTCATCGCAGCCGCGTATTCCGGGAAGTAGCGCTCGATCGAGCTAAGGTCGAATTCACGGAGGATCGATGTGTTCGGCTCGCGGTCGAGCAAGAACTCGATCGAGCGACGGAGCAGGTCGTGCACATCACCGCCGCCGTAGCGCTCGAGGTCCGAAGCGGAAACACGTATCACGTGCGACGTCTTGGTCGGGGCCGTCACCGTTGCATGTGCGACCCAGCCGCTCCCGGCATCGCTGTAGGTGATCTCGATCCGGCGGGCCGCCATCAGCGGAGCGTGATCACGAGGAGCGGTTGACCGTATTCGACCGGCGCGCCTCCCGCGACCAGGACCTCGCGGACCTCACCGTCCGCCGGAGCGACAACGTTCGCGACATGACCCAGCGACCTTATCCCGCCGAGGACGTCGCCGCGCGACACGGCGTCGCCGGCCTGCCACTCCTTTGCGGGGCTGAAGATCCCGACCGTCGTCGCGTGCACGCGCTGCGTCGGTAAGCGAACGGGCTGCGCGTCGCTCGTGGCCGTGGGCCGCTCCGTCGTCGCGAGGATCGCGTCGGGTCGCGTGGCACCACGCCGCGTGACCGAGACGGAGAAGTTGTCGGCCTCGACCTCGATGGTCACCGCGGGCGAACCATCGGCCAGCCGCATGAGATCGTCCAGCAATCCGAGGACGTGGTCGGTGTCGCTCAAGATGTCATCCGCTTCACGAGGCGCCGGTACCACGAGTCAGGTGGTGGCGGCGGCGCGGCCGTGGTCCCCGGTTCGTCGGTGGCACCGAAGGCGCGGAAGCGCTCGTAGCGGGCCGACATGAGATCGGCGGCCGGCACGCGCTCAAGCTTGGCGAGCTGCGCCGCGAGCGCCATGCGGATCGCCTTCGCCGTAGCTTCGTGGTCGGTGTGCGCGCCGCCCGCGGGCTCGGGAATGAGCGCGTCGACGACGCCGAGCTCGAGGAGGTCCGGCCCCGACAGTCGCATCGCTTTGGCAGCACGCTCGGCCTCCGCGGGGCTGCGCCAGAGGATCGCGGCGCAACCCTCGGGTGAGATGACCGAGTAGATCGCGTTCTGGAGCGCGAGCACGACGTCGCCGACGCCGAGCGCGAGCGCGCCGCCGGATCCGCCCTCGCCGAGGATGACGACGACGATCGGCGTCTGCAGCCGCGCCATGAGCAGGATCGACTGCGCGATCGCCTCGGCCTGCCCGCGCTCCTCACCCTCGGGACCAGGGTATGCGCCGGGCGTGTCGACGAAGGTGATGAGCGGAAGATGGAACTTCTCCGCAAGTCGATAGAGCCGCATCGCCTTGCGGTAGCCCTCCGGGTGCGGCATCCCGAAGTTGCGCGCGATGTTCTCCTCGGTCGACGCACCCTTCTGCTCGCCGACGACGATGACCGGACGTCCATCGAGGTCCGCCATCCCGCCGACGATCGCGGGATCGTCGCGGAAACCGCGGTCGCCGTGAAGCTCGTGAAAGCGGTCGAAGACCCGGCTGATGACCTCGAGCGTGTGGGGCCGCTGGATATTGCGGGCGGCCTGCACCGCTTCCCACGGGCTCGCACGGGAGGACAGCTGCTCTGGCTCGGTGATGAGATTCGCGTCCACCGGGAGATGACCGTTGCCCTCCACGCTGCGCTTGGAGCCGGTGAGCCGCTCGAGCATGGACACGATCAGAGGCTCCAGCGCAGGTCTTGCGACGCGGCGCGGAACGCGGTGAGGAAGAACGCGAGCCGTTCGCGCAGGTGCGGCCGTGGAACGATCTGATCGATGAAGCCGCGCTCGAGCAGGAACTCGGCCTTGCCGAATCCGGTCGGCAGCTTCTCGCCCACAGTGCCGCTCGTCACGCGCTCGCCGGAGAAGCGGATGAGCGCGCCGGGCTCGGCGACGATGATGTCCCCGAGCGACGCGAACGACGCAAGGACGCCGCCGGTCGTGGGATCGGTGATCACGCTGACATAGGGAAGGCGCGCCTGGTCGAGCCGCGCGAGCGCGCCGAGGATCTTCGCCATCTGCATCAGCGCGATCGTGCCCTCCTGCATGCGCGCGCCGCCGGAAGCGGACACGATGACGAGGGCACGGTGTTCAGCAAGCGCGCGCTCGGCGGCGCGTGTGATCTTCTCGCCGACGACGGCGCCCATCGAGCCGCCCATGAATTCGAAGTCCATGACCGCGAGGATCACCGGGTTCTCGCCGATCGTCGCCTCTCCGGTGATGATCGCGTCTTTCTCACCGCTCTTCGCCTGCGCCGCGGCGATCCGCTCCGGATATGGCTTGCTGTCCGTGAATCCAAGCGGATCGCCCGAGGTCAGCGTCGCGTCGTGCTCATGGAAGGAGCCTTTGTCGACGAGAAGCTCGATCCGTTCGCGCGCGCCGAGCCGGAAATGGTGCTCGCACTTCGTGCACACGTTGAGGTTGCGCGCGAGCTGCTTGTTGAAGAGCATCTCGTTGCAGTTGGGACACTGCGTCCACAGGTGAGAGGGGAACTCGTTCGGCTTCCGGCCGAACGGCATGCGTAACCTCATCGAGCGTCTTCCTCACGGTACCAGCAGAGTCCAACGACACCCGGACCGGCGCGGGCGCCGATGACCGGGCCGGCCTCGGCGATCCAGTGCTCCACGCAGTGATAACGCTCCTGCACCCAGTCCGCGACGTTGCGCGCGCGGTCGGGCGCGTTCGTGTGCAGGGTGCAGGCGTGAATGCGCGCGCCCTCGGGCACGCGCGACGCCACGAGCTCCTTCATGCGCTCGAGGGCCTTCTCCCGCGTGCGCACGCGATCCGCGGGATGCACGACCCCATTCGCGACCTCGAGGATCGGCTTCATCTTCAGCATCGATCCGAAGAGGGCCTGCGCGCCGCTCACGCGGCCCGATCGCTTGAGGTACTCGAGCGTGTCGGCGACGGCGTAGATCGGGATCTTCCCAGAGAGCTTCTTCGCGACCACGATGGCCTGCTCGAACGATCCGCCCGCCGCGCGAAGCCGCGCGCACGCGGTCGCGATGAGCGAGATGCCGCCGGCGAGCGAGCGCGTATCGATGACCTCGATCGTGACACCGGGCATCGCCTGCGCTGTCGTGCTGGCCACCGAGTAGGTACCGGATAGCTCCGTCGCGATCGTCAGCACGAGCAGCTGCTTGGTCCCCTCGGCGACGATCGCGTCGTAGACGTCGCGGCACTCGCCCATGTTCGGCTGCGATGTTCCCGTGAGCACGCCCGGCGCGGCGATGCGGCGGTAGAACTCGTCGGCGGAGAGGTCGACGTTCGCGGTGAACGTCTCCGACCCGATGTCGACGTGCAGCGGCAGCCAGCGGATGTCGAATTCGCGCTGCAGCTCGGGCGTCAGGCATGCGGTGCCGTCGACGACGATCGCGAAGCGTTCGCTCAAGCGAGGGCGACCTCACCCGCGACGATGCGCTCGGTGCCCGACGATGTCCGCACCAGCAGCGCGCCGTCGTCGTCGATCGCGGTCGCGATGCCGCGGAGAGGAGCGCGCTCACCGGCGCGCACCTCGACCGTCTTACCGAGGAACGTCGAGCGTCGGCGCCATTCGTCGAGCGCCGTGCCGCGCTCGGCGGGGTCTTCGACGCGGTCCAGCTCTCGCGTCAGGCGCGCGAGTAGGGCGAGCCGATCGAGCGGGCGGCCGGCGATCGCGAGCGAGATCGCTCGCTCGCGCAGCTCCGCAGGGAGATCTTCCGGTCGTTGATGCACGTTGATCCCGATACCGAGCACGAGCACGCCTCCGTCGCCATCGGATGTCGCATGAGCGAGAGCGCCCGCGACTTTCCTCCCCTGGACGTGTACGTCGTTGGGCCATTCTAGGCGGGCATCCGCGCCCATCAGACCTTCGAGTGAACGCGCGATCGCGACCCCCGCGAGCGCCGCGAACAGCGCCGGCGCGGCCGGCGCGGGCCGCACGAGCCACGACGCGAGAAGGCTCATCCCTTTTGGCGCGACCCACACGCGGCCACGCGTTCCCTGCCCCGCGCTCTGCTCGTTCGCGACGACGACGGCCCGTGACGCGCCCTGCGCCGCGAGCTCACGCGCGCGTGTTTGCGTCGAGGGCAGGAGGTCGTGGTATTCGATGGCGCGACCTATCTCACGCGCGAACGCAGAACGGACCGCTGCGTCCGCGAGTAACGCGAGCCGTGCTATTTCAAGACCTGCGCGCCCGCGGCGCGCACGCGCACCACGCGTCCGCGTCCCGGGACACCCGCGGCCTGCGCCGCCTCCTCCATCGCGGAGACAACGCGCGCGGCCAACCGAGCCGGCGCGACGGCAAGCACGCTCGGTCCCGCGCCGGACAGCGCCGCGCCGAACGCGCCCGCCTCTCGCGCCGCTGCGATGACCTCGCCGAGCGCGGGCACGAGCTTGGTGCGAGCGGGCTGATGCAGACGGTCCGCCATCGCGAGCGCGAGGAGCGCTCCGTCCGAACGCATCACCGCGGCGATGAGTGTCGCGGCATGCGCGACGTTGAACACCGCATCGTCGCGCGAGACCTGTGACGGAAGGATGGCACGCGCTTCCTCCGTGGAGAGCGGCTGTCCGGGTATGAGCAGACAGATGCGCCACGTGCGTGGGAACACCAGACGTGTCGCGACCGGACCGCCGTCGTCGGGCAGAGCGACCGTGAATGCACCGTAGAGCGCGGCCGCGACGTTATCGGCGTGTCCCTCGACCTCGCTCGCGATCCGCAGGAGCGTGCGGCGGTCGAACGGGTCGCCGAGCAGCGCGTTCGCCGCAACGGCGCCACCCACGATCGCCGCGGCGCTCGAGCCGAGGCCACGCGCGATCGGGATCGCCGAGCGCTGCGTCACATGTTGCGCGACGAGCTCGCGTCCAGCGGCCTTCGCGGTTGCGCGCGCGGCAACGACGAAGAGGTTGTCGTCGTCCGCCGGGATGCCCTGTCCGTCGCCGTCGACGGTCACGGACCACGACTTCGCCGGACGGAGCTCAAACTCAGCCAGCAACGGCAGCGCGAGCGCGAACGAGTCGAACCCCGGGCCGAGGTTCGCGCTCGAGGCGGGCACGCGAATACGCAGCTCGCTCATCGTCGACTCCTAGGCGCGCGTCGCCTGTGCGATCGCGCCCATCACAGCGTCGGTGCTCGCGTCGACCTCGGCGATCTCACGGCTGAGCGACCGCGCGGTCTCAGGATCCTTGAGGCCGTTGCCGGTGAGGACACAGACGACGGTGGCGATCCCGCCGAGTCCCCCGCTCCGCGCGCGCTTGCGGAGCCCGGCGACCGATGCAGCGCTCGCGGGCTCGACGAAGATGCCCTCGCGACGCGCGAGATCCTGGTACGCGTCGAGGATCTCCGCGTCGCTGACCGCCTCGATCGCGCCGCCCGATTCGTCGCGCGCGCGCGTTGCGCCCTGCCACGACGCCGGAGACCCGATACGGATCGCCGTCGCGATGGTCACGGGCTCCGCGACGGGCCTACCGAGCACGATCGGCGCGGCGCCCTCGGCCTGCCAGCCGTACATGCGCGGCCGGCGCGTCGACATCCCTCGGGCGGCGGCCTCGACGAATCCGCGCCAGTACGCCGTGATGTTGCCGGCGTTGCCGACAGGGATGAAGAGGGCGTCTGGGGCCTCTCCGAGGCTCTCGCAGATCTCGAACGCCGCGGTCTTCTGGCCCTCGAGCCGATGCGGATTGACGCTGTTGACGAGCGTCGCCTCACCCTGCAGCGCGAGCTCCTTCACGACCGCGAGCGCTGCGTCGAAGGGGCCGCGGACCGCCACGACGGTCGCGCCGAACGCGATCGCCTGGGCGAGCTTGCCGAGCGCGACGTAGCCGGCCGGCAGGACGACGGTGCACGGCAGGCCGGCGCGGGCGGCATATGCCGCGGCCGAAGCGGCGGTGTTCCCGGTCGACGCGCAGAGCACGGCACCCGAGCGTTCCTCCAGGGCCTTCGCGACTGCGACGACCATGCCGCGGTCCTTGAACGAGCCCGTCGGGTTCGCGCCCTCGACCTTCAGCCACACCGCATCGATGCCCGTCTCGCGCTCGAGCGACGCCGCGCGCACGAGTGGCGTACCGCCCTCACCGAGCGTGAGGCGAGGTGTGCGGGCGGTGACGGGGAGATAGGCGGCGTAACGGTCGATGAGACAGAGCGCGGGTGTCACGGCGGGATGTTAGCCCTCCTGAGCGCAGCGAAGCTGTGCGAATACCCGAATACCATTGGCGCTGTGAGCCTCAGCGCGAGGGAACATCAGCTCCTCCAGGCGCTCGTCACACTCGCGATCGTCTATCTCGCGTTGCAGGTGTTCGCGCTCGGGTGGGTCGCCATCGCGCAGGTCGCGGACGTCATCATCATCTTCGTCGTCGCATGGGCGCTCGCGTATCTGCTGTCGCCGCTCGTCAATCGCATCGACCATGAGACCCCGCTCAATCGCACATTGTCGGTCGTCGTCGTGTACTTCGCGATCGCGCTGGTGCTCGTGCTCATCGGGCTCCTCGCGATCCCGCCGCTGGTCGCGCAGCTGAACGACCTGGTCACGCGTGGTCCGGAGTACGGCGAACGAGCCTCGCAGCTCGCGGCCGACATCCAATCCACGCTGGAACGCATCGGCATCCGCGTGGACCTGACCGAGTTCTACGGAACGCTGCCGCGCAGGCTCGGAGACCTCGCGGCCGCATACGCCGCGGACATCCTCGGCGTCGTCTCGGCCACCGCGACGATCTTCTTCAACGTGTCGCTGGTCTTGATCATCGCCTTCCTGATGCTCAACGACGGGGACTCCATGTGGCGCCGCTTCGCGCGCGCACTGCCGCCGGAGCTGGGGAGCGAAGCCGAGCTCCTTCGCCAGAGCGCGGATCGCTCGTTCGGCGGATTCATTCGCGGCTCGCTCATCCTCGGCGCGATCTACGGCTTCGCGACGCTCATGATCCTCGTGTTCCTGGGCGTGCCTTACGCCGGCGTCCTCGCTCTCGTCTCAGGACTCACGATGATCATCCCCTTCTTCGGTCCGATCATCGCGATGGTCCCGGTCCTGGTGGTGACCTTCGTGGGCGCCGCCGACCGCCTCCTTGTCGTGTTCATCCTGATCCTCGGCGTGCAGCAGGTGCTCCTCAACGTCGTCGGGCCGCGCATCATGTCGCGGAGCATCGGCATCCATCCGATGTTCGTGTTCCTCGCCCTGCTGCTCGGCGCCAAGCTCGCCGGATTCTGGGGCGTCCTCCTTGCCGTTCCCGTCGCGGGCATCATCAACACGTTCGCGCGGTACTTCTACGAGGTCGCTCGGGGTCGCAGAGCGCGCACCGAGGCGCGCACGCTCATCGCCGAGCGCGAGGCGGCGTCCGCGGCGGCGGCGGCCGAAGCCCGCGACAACACGAGCGGGACGCGCCGCGCGCGCGCCGCTCGTGGAACGGATCTCGCTCCGAAGCGCGAATGACCGATCGCCGGCACATCCTCATCGCGAACGACGACGGCATCGACTCGGACGCGTTGCCGCCGCTGTCCGAGGCGCTCTCGGAGCTCGGTGACGTCGACGTGATCGTGCCCGAGCGCAACTGGAGCGGCGCGAGCCACAGCATCACCCTGTTCCGTCCGCTGCGCGTCCGCCCCACGAAGCTGCGCAACGGCCACCCGGCATATATGACCGACGGATCGCCGACGGATTGCGTGCGCCTCGCGGTCCTCGGCTTCCTGAAGCACCGGCTGGACATCGTCGTAAGCGGCATCAACCGCGGCGCGAACATGGGCGACGACATCACGTACTCCGGCACCGTCGCCGCGGCGATGGAGGGTCTCCTCTCCAACATCCCCTCGATCGCGATCTCGATCGGCGCATTCGGTGGGGACATCGACTACGGGCCGTCGGCCAGCTTCGCGAAACTGCTCGCACGCAACATCCTGCAGCGCGGCCTCGCGCCCGACACGCTGCTCAACGTCAACGTGCCTCCGCTGCCGCGCGAGCGGATCGCGGGCGTCGAGGTCACGCGCCTCGGCAAGCGCACCTATCGCGATCAGCTCGTCGAGCGGCTCGACCCCTACGGGAATCCCTACTACTGGGTAGGCGGGCCGGCGGTGAGCGCGGAGGCGGAAGACGGCACGGACGTCGCGGCGATGGCCGCCGGCAAGATCAGCGTCACGCCGATCGCGCTCGACCTCACGAACCACACGCTCCTCGAGGAGCTCGCGCGCTGGGACTGGGGCTGGTCCGCTCCGGTCGAGGTCAGCGCCGACTAGTACGCCGGCACGGCACTCCTCGAGCGCGCGTCAACGCGCGCGAGCGGGCACTGCGCACCCTCGCTCGCTGCTGGCTACGCCGGCCCGCCATTCATCCAGCGCCTGTCGTTCGGGCCGGCTGGGCGCAGACGCTCGCTCGAGGTGCGCCGTGCCCGGGCGCGCGTTGCCAGCGGTACTCAGCCGGCACGCGCGCGACGCTCCTGGACCGAGGCGGGTTCGGGGATCACGAACGGTCGCCCGTCGACCGCGACGACGCGCAGCCCCGGACCGAATACACGACCAACGAGCTCGGGGGTGATGACGTCGCCCACTTCGCCGTCGCGGACGACCACCCCGTCCGCGAGCAGCACGACGCGCGACGCGAATGCGGCGGCGAGACTCAGGTCGTGCAGGACGGCAACGACAGCGAGGCCGCGCACACGGGCGAGCGTCGCGACGCGGTCGAGCGTCGCGCGCTGGTGCGTCGGGTCGAGATGCGCGGTGGGCTCGTCGAGCAGCAGCACGCCGGCCTCCTGGGCCAGCGCCATCGCGAGCACCGCGCGCTGACGCTCGCCGCCCGAGACGCGGTCGATGCGCCGGTCGGCCAGCTCGGTGGCGCCGATGTCGTCGAGCGCACGGGCTACCGCGCGCACGTCGTCCGAGCTGAGGGTCCCGAGCGGTCCCAGTCGCGCTGTCCGGCCGAGGGCGACGATCTCTCGGACCGTGAACGGGAAGAGCGTCTCGAAGACCTGCGGCACGACCGCGACGTGGCGTGCGATGGAGCGGCGGTCCAGTGTCGTGATGTCGAGGCTGTCGATCGTCACGCTGCCCGATGCCGGTCGTAGCAGTCCGCCCAGGACACGCAACAGCGTGGACTTGCCGGCGCCGTTCGGACCGATGAGCGCGACGAGCTCGCCGGCCCGCGCGACGAGATCGACGCCGCGGAGCACCTCACGGTCCTGGAACCCGGCGCGGACCCTGCGCGCGACGACGCTGCTCAAACGATCACCCGTCTCGAGCGCACGAGCAGCGCAAGAAAGAACGGCGCGCCGACCAGACCGGTGATGACGCCGACCGGTAGCTCCGCAGGCGCGAGCGCGGTGCGCGCGCCGAGATCGGCGAGCACCAGCGCGATGGCGCCGGCCGGGACGCTCGCGACGATCAGACGACGGTGCGTCGCGCCGAGCAGGAAGCGCAGCGCGTGCGGGATCACGAGGCCGACGAACCCGATGAGCCCGGCGATGGCAACGGCAGCGCCGGTGAGAAGAGCGGTCGCGGCGAGGACGAGCGCGGTCGTCCGATCGAGGTCGATGCCGAGCGCTGCCGCGGTCTCCTCGCCGAAGGCATACGCGTCGATGCGCGGGGCGAGCAGGACCGCGCCGATGACGCCGATGGCCACGACGATCGCGACGACGGCGAGCTCGTTCCAGCTGATGACGGAGATGCCGCCCTGCAACCAGCCGAGCACCGCACGCAGGCGGAGCGAGAGCCGATCGCTCGAGACGAGGATGAAGGTCACGAGCGCGCCGGCGAACGACGTGAGCACGACGCCCGCGAGAAGAACGGTGAGGATCGTCGTTCGACCTCCGAGGCGCGCGAGGCGCCACACGAGGGCGATGGCGGCGATCGCGCCGCCGAACGCCGCGAGCGGCACGAGGGCGGGCTCGAGCCCGAGCGCGACGGCGAGCACCGCGCCGAGCGACGCGCCGGCGGAGGTCCCGGTGACGAAGGGATCCGCGAGCGGATTGCGCAGCATGCCCTGAAGGAGCGCGCCGGCCGCCGCGAGCGCTGCGCCGACGAGCGCGGCACCGAGGACCCGCGGGAGGCGAAGCTCGCGGATGATCGTGCCGTTCGTGCCGTCGGCGCCGAAGAGCGCCGAGAGCACATCGCCGGGCGCGATGGCGACCGCTCCAACGAGGATGCCCGCGGCCGCGCTCACGACGAGCGCGAAGGCGAGCAGCGCGAAGACGGTGACGGTCCGCACTAGCGGAACAGCTCGGGATGCACGAGCTTTGCGTACGCCTCCGCCGCCTCGCCGACGCGCGGACCGGGCCGGTTGATGAGGTTCGGCGCGATCGTGACGATGCGCTTGTTCTTCACCGCGCTGATCGCCGACCAGCCTGCCCGCGCGGCGACCTGATCCGGCTTCGCCGAATAGTCCGCAGCGGCGAGAACGATGATCTCCGGATCGCTTCGCAGGATCTCCTCGGCCGAGAGCTGCGGGTACGCGCTGGTCGCGCGCGCCGCGATGTTCACGCCGCCCGCGATCTCGATGAGGTCGTGGATGTACGACCCCGGGCCGACGGTGAAGATCTTCGTGGGATCCGACGCGTCGATCTCGTGATAGACGCGCGGCTTGGTCGTCGCGCCTCCGGTCTTGGACCTGACGTCGTCCACGTGCTTCTGGATGTCGCGCGCCATGGTCTCGCCGTCGCTTCCGACGGCGCGGCCCAGGAGGATCGCGGTGCGCGCGACGTCGCCGGCGCTCTGCGGGTCGACGACGAGGACGAGGAGACCGGCGCTGGCGAGCTTCTCGATCGTGCCGTCGGAGAACTTCACGCTGAGGACGAGGTCCGGCTTCAGTGAGACGACCTTTTCGAAGTTGACCTTGATGCCGCCGACCTTCTCGAGCTGACTCGCCGCGGCAGGCTCGTCGGAGAAGTCGTCGACGCCGACCACACGCGGTCCGGCGCCGAGCGCGAACAGGAACTCGGTGATCGACGGGCCGATGGAGACGATGCGCTCCGGGCGTTTGGGAAGGGTCATGGACCGGTTCTGGAAGTCGGTGACCGTGGCCGGGAACGCGGCGGCGGTCGCCGCGGCGGTCGCGGTGGCCTGCTGGGGGACCGGTGTTGTGGCAGCGCCACAGGCGGAGGCCACGAAGAGGAGGACGGTGAGGATGGACGTAAGGCGGGAACGCATGTGGCTCACTCCTTTTTCGCGAAGGCGTGTCGGCCGCGAGCAGGAGTACCAGGCGACCCGAGTTAGGACGGATGTCCATCACGGTTGCGCGACACCGCCGGAATCGCACCGGCTTCGCTGGGACCCTGCCTATTCAGTTGTGGGCACGCGAGGCTATGCGGGGACGTGCTCGGTCGTGTACTTCACCGCGTCGGTGAGGTGGGTCGCGAAGAGACGCTGAAGGGTCATGACGTGCGCGCACAGACCCGACGTATGGAAGTGCTCGCACTCGCAGGACCACTCATCTCCGTGGAGCGAAACCCTGTGGGAGCTGTTGTCGCCTTTGAACTGGACCTCGAACTCTTGAAAGGTGATCCGCTGGGGCTCTTCGGCGTACCGCTTGGCCTTCTCGATCTTCGAGATGAGGCTCGAGTACATCCACCGACCTCCACCGCTCCGTCGTTCCGGCTGGCACCGGACGCAGCGATTCTAGGCTGGGCGGATAAGGCTCGATTTTCTTGGGAGAACGGGCGGGTGTTAGCTCGCGATCACCCGCGGGTGCGTGTGCGGCGCGTCGTCCGCGATCGCGGCGAGACGCGCGACCGGAATGCTCAGGAACGCGGTCACGACGGCCGGATCGAACTGCGAACTCGCGCAGCGCCTGATCTCTTCGCGGGCGGCATCGATGAGCAGACCCCGGCGATACGGGCGGTCGCTCGTCATGGCATCGAACGAGTCGCCGACCGCGAAGATGCGCGCGCCGAGCGGGATGCGATCGCCCTTCAGTCCATCCGGGTACCCCATGCCGTCCCAGCGCTCGTGGTGGTGGCGAACGATCCGCGCCACGTCCTCGAGGAACGGGATGCCGGCGATGATCCGCGCGCCGAACTCGGGGTGACGCTTCATGACCGCCCACTCAGCTTCACTGAGCGCGGTCGGCTTGCGAAGGACGTTGTCCGGAACGCCGATCTTGCCGATGTCGTGAAGCAGGGCGCCACGGCGCAGCGTCGCCAGCTCCGTTCCGGGGATGTTCATCTGCTCGAGCAGCAGCTCCATGTACGCGACGACGCGATCGGAGTGACCGCCGGTCTCGTTGTCGCGGAAGTCGAGCGCACTCGTGAGAGCCGTCAGCGTCGCGTCGTAGGTGCGTTCGCGCAGCGCGAGAGCGTCCTCGAGCGCGCCAGCCTGGGCCACGATCCGCCTCGAGGACCGCTCGTACGCGCCGCGGAGCACGAGCCAGAGGACCGCGGCGCCGAGCGCCATGATCGCCGAGATCGTCAGCTGTATGCGCATGAGCGCGGCATCGATCGGCGCGATGTCTCGCCAGACAACGACGGCGCCCACGACCTGGCCGTTCTGCTGCACTGGCACCCAGGCTTCCAGGGCGCGGATCTCGCGCGTGCCGGGGCCGGGAGTCGCAGCCGTGGCAGCGGCCGGGTCCATGACCACGTGGTGCGTATTGAAGCTGCCATATCCGACGGCGGATCCGGGCACGCCAAGCTTCGGGTCGGCGACGATCGTCGTCCGCTCCGCGTCGCGCACACCGTTCAAAGCGCTCGCGAGCTCTGGATACGTCGCCGGGTCCAGCTGGCGGCCGATCTCATCGCTGTCGTAGGAAAAGACGATGGTGCCGGTGCGATCGAAGAACTCGGTGCCGACGACGTTGTAGATCGAGAAATGGAACGTCACGACGGTCAGCAGCTGCTGTCGCTCGTCGGAAGACAGGCCGCGCTGGAACACTTCGTCGCTGAACACAGATCCGAAGTGACTGGCGACCGCGTCCTGCGTGAACGCGGTCGTCTCGTCATCGACGTAGCGACCGACGAGATAGGCGGTGCCAGTGCCCATCAGAAGAGCGGTGACCGCGAGCACACCGGCGAGGAGAAACGAGAAGCGCGCGACGGGACTCATCCCGGCACGCCCCAGGTCTCCAAGGGCATCGCTGACCCGCATGCGGCTCACGCTCTGGATGCTCCCTCGCCCTATTTGCTCAGGCGTGAGAATCGCGGCGGCCTGGCGATCGTTCATAACTCGCGCGGGGGATGCCAGGTGACCGGCGGGTATCGGTGTTTAGGGACTGGGTGGCTCGTATGCCCGCCAGGCATCGAGCCCGTGCGCAGTAGACGGCCACGCCAGCTCCTCGAGCGCGGGAAGCTCCGCGCGTGGGAAGAAACGCGCCTCGGAAGCCTCGTCAGGCGCGACGCGCAGCTCGCCACGCTCGATCTGCGCGCGGTAGACGACGACCAGGATCGGGAAGCCCGGCCGCATCCAGCTGGCGATCAGACCGTGGAGACTGACCTCGAAACCCGTCTCCTCCGCGGTCTCGCGCACCGCGGCTTCCTCGGGCGTCTCGTCATCTTCAACGAGACCACCGGGGAGTGCCCAGTGGCCGTCTCTCGGACCGTAGTTCAGGCGCACGAGGAGCACTCCGCCGTCACGCTCGACGATCGTGTTCGCGCCGATCTGCACGTGCATGAAGTCGGCGAAGCCGCACACGGGGCAAGTAGGCCGATCGCGCCCGTCGATGCGGGTCGGGACGAGCGCGGTGCCGTCGCGCGGGCAGAACGTGAAGCGCGCGGCGCGGTGGATCACCCCTTCGCGAGTCGTTCCTTGAGGTAATCGATCGATTTCACCGGCGACGGGTCGACGCCGTTCAGGAGCGCGACATAGAAGGAGACGTAGTCGGTGAACAGCGTCAGCTGCAAGACCTCCGAGAGCATGTTCGCCCCGCTGAACTGCAGCGTCTTGTGCGGGACGCTCGCGCGGTCCAGCAGCTCGCGCGTCACGTCGAACCGCAGCTTGTGGCGCGGATTGTCGCGGTCGCTGCGCAGGAGGAGCACGGTGAGCGCATCGCGGGCGATGTCGGGGTGCGGGAAACCGACGACGCCGTTGTGGTTGAGCTCGGGCAGGACGTCGAAGGCGCCCCAGTTCTTCGCGTTCTCGTTCCACTGGCCCTTCACGCGCCGGGCCATCACGCCGAGCACGCCGCCGCCGTAGGCGAAGATGATCCGACCGTAAAGCTCGATCGCCAGCTTCTTCGCGTCGTTCGTTCGCGCGCCCTCGTGTACGCGCTCCTCGAGCTTGGCGACGTCGGCGAGCGCCGCGTCGATGTCCGAGCTCAGGTCACGGACGAATCCGAGCCGCGTGAGCGCGCCCAACACGAGCCCGAGGGAGTATCCCAGCGCCGCGCGTGGCTGCGCCGGGTACGAGAACGTGATGACGGGATACTTGGCCGCGCGCGCGAGCTCGGCGATCTTTCCGCCGGTCGTGAGCACGAGCACACGCGCGCCGCGGCGCTGCGCTTCCTCGAAGCTCGAGAGCGACTCCTCGGTGTTCCCGGAGTACGAGGAGGCGATCACCAGCGAGTCGCGGCCGACGTACGCGGGAAGTCCGTAATCGCGATGCACGTTCATCGGGACCTTGAGCTCGCCGGCGAGCAGCGCCGCCGCGAGATCGCCGCCGATCGCCGAGCCGCCCATGCCGGCGACGGTGATGTTGCGCACGTCTCCGTGCGCCGGCGGAAGCTGCGCGGCCCGCGCGATCGTCCACGCGTCGCGCACCTGCTTCGGAAGGTCCTTGATGCGATCGAGCATGTTCCCGGGATCCGCGGCCCGGATGCGTTCGACGGACTCGATGACCGCTGTATCCATCACCCGTTTCCTTTGACCATCTTGACCCCGATGTCGAGCATCGGCGCCAGCTCCGACTCAGCGCGCGTCTCGGCATAGACGCGGACGAGCGGCTCGGTGCCGGAGAGGCGCATGAGTAGCCACGAGCCATCGTCGACGAAGAACTTCAATCCGTCTCCGGTGTCGAGGTCGACGACCTTCTTCACGGTGTGGCCCGCGAGCTCGCGCGGCTTGGCGGCGCGCAGCCGCTCCATGATCTTTGGCTTCTCCGCGCTGTACGTCGCGGCGTCGAGACGCAGGTCACGCCGCAGATAGAAGGAGGGCCCGGCGAGGTCCATCAGCTCGGCGATCAGCTGCGACGGCTTCTTCTTCGTCTTCAGCATGAAGTCGAGGAAGAAGAGGTCCGCGACGATGCCGTCGCGCTCGGGCAGGTGCATTGCGAAGCCGAACCCGCCGGACTCCTCGCCGCCCATCATCGCCCCGGTCTCCTGCATCTTGGGGCCGATGTACTTGAAGCCGACGGGCACCTCATACACGGGAACGCCGTACTTCTCCCCCAGACGGTCGACCATCGACGTCATGTTCACCGTCTTCACGACGGGCTGGCGAAGCTGTCGGACCTCGATGAGGTACCACATGAGCAGCGCGTACGTCGTCAGCGTCGTGACGAAGCGACCCTTCTCATCTCCGAGGCCGGCGCGGTCGGCGTCACCGTCCACCGCGAGCCCGACGTCCGCCTTCTCGGCCGTGATGCGCGCGAGGAACTCGTCGGTGTTCGGCGGGATCGGCTCGGGGTTGAGGCCGCCGAAATACGGATTGCGCTCGCCGTGGAGCTCGACGATCTGCGTCTTGCCACCGCCCAGCAGACGCGGGAAGTAGCCGCTCGCGCTGCCGAACAGCGGCTCGCACACGATGCGGTAGCCCGCGCCTCGGAAGGCGTCGAGGTCGAACAGCTCGGCGACGCGCGCGAGGTAGTCCGGTGCCGGGTCGAACAGCTCGACGCGGCCTGCGGCTTTCGCCTCCTCGAATGGCATGCGACGCACGTCCTGCGGCCGCGACTCGAGTGGCCGGATGACGGCCTCGAGCTCTTTGAGCATGTCGGGGGCGGCCGCGGCGCCGGTCTCCGACTTCACCTTGAAGCCGTTGTCGGGCCACGGGTTGTGGCTCGCCGTGATGACGATCCCGGCCTTGGCCTTCTTCCGCATCGTCGCGTACGAGAACGACTGCGTCGGCGCGGCTGCCGTGGAGAGGAATACGTGGATGCCGTGGGCGGCCACGACCTCGGCGGCGGCGGCGGCGAAGTGCTCCGACGCGAACCGGCGGTCGTAGCCGATGACGACGCCGCGGCCGGCCTCGCCGCTCTTCTGCACCCACTCCGCGACGGACTGCGCGCAGACGCGCACCGCGTCGAACGTGTACTCCTCCGCGATGCGCGCGCGCCAACCGTCGGTGCCGAACACGATGTTCACGCGGTCGCTCCCCGCGTCGCTTCGCGCCCGGGGGCCCCTGCCCCCGGGGCCCCTACCCCCGCCTCCGCTCTCACCTGTCCCCGCCAGTATTCGAGCGTATCCGTGAGCGACGTGCGCAGAAGGGTCCGCGGGGCCCAGCCGGTGCGCCTCCGGAAGCGGCTCGCGTCGAGCGCGAACGCGGTGAGCTCGCCCGACCGCACGCGCTCCGGATCGAGCTCAGCGCGCACCGGCACGCGGGCGAGCGCGATGAGCGTCCCCAGGATCTCGGCGATCGGGATGGCGTGGCCGCTCCCGACGTTGTACACGGCCGTGCCCGTGTCCGAAAGATCCGCCGCGAGCGCGTAGGCCGCGGCCATGTCGCGCACATCGATGAAGTCGCGTCGCGCGTCGAGAAGGCCGTGCCGCACGACCGGTTCGGCGATGCCCGCCTCCGCCTCGGCGATCTGCTTCGCGAAGGCCGAAGCCGCGAGCCCGGGGTGCTGTCGAGGCCCGATCTGGTTCGCGGGACGCAGCACGGTCGTCGCGGCCTGCCGCCGGTCGCCGAACTCGCGGACCAGCGCCTCCGACGCGACCTTCGTCGCGGCGTAGACGTTCCCGGGTCGCTGCGGCGCATTCTCGTCGACGAGCTCGTCGTCGGGAGCGCCATACACATCGGCACTCGACGCCATCACCAGATGGACCGCGGGGTGCGCGTCGAGTGCGGAGAGCAACGTCGCGGTGCCGAGCACGTTGACGCGCACCGCAGAGACCGGATCGGCCGCCGCGAGCGTCGGCACGGCCTGCGCCGCCAGATGCACGACCGAGTCCGGTCGCGCGGCATCCAGTGCGGATCGGACCGCGGCGACATCGAGGATGTTCCCGCGATGGACGTGCACCCGATCCGCGACGGCGGCGAGATGCGCGAACGGAGGATCCTCGTGCGCGATGCCGTGGACGGCGACCCCAGCAGTCACGAAGCGCTCGGCGAGATGGCTGCCCGCGAATCCAGTGATGCCGGTGATGAGGACGGTGCGGGGCACGCCCGAAGAGTATTAGTTCGCGGCGGTGAGCGCCGCCGGAACGCTCGCGAGCGGGAGTCGGATCGTGAACGTGCTCCCCCGCCCGACCGCGCTCGTCACGCTGATCGTTCCTCCGTGCTGCTCGACGATCTGCCGCACGATCGTGAGCCCGACGCCACTGCCCGTGATCCGTCCCGCGACGTTCGACCCGCGCGCGAACCGATCGAAGATCCGCGCCAGATCGGCCTCGGGGATGCCAATGCCCTCGTCGGTCACCGCGCAGAACGCAAGGCGACCCTGCGTCGACTCTTCAGTGCCGATGCGCACGTTCACGTGCCCGCTCGCGGAGTTGTACTTGAATGCGTTGCCCAGGACGTTCGCGATGGCGCGCTCCAGGCGCACCGCGTCCCACTCGCCGGTCACGGGCCCCCCGACCGTCTCGATCTCAACGACCTGCCCGCGCGACAGCTCCGTGAGGTCGGACGCGACGCGCCGCACGAGCTCGGCCAGATCCGTCGGCGCGCGGTTCAGCTCGAGCGTGGGGTCCGCCTGCCGGCGGACAAGCTCGAGAAGCTCCTCGATGAATGCGGTCATGCGACCGACCGCTCCCATGATCCGATCCAGGCTCGGCGCGTTCGTGGTCAGCTCGTCACCGTGCATGCGCCGGCGGAGGAGCTGCGTCGTCCCGCTGATCACCGTCAGCGGCGTCTTCAGCTCGTGTGCGACGGCGGACAGGAAGTCGTCCCGCGTGCGGACCGACTGACGCACTTCGTAGTAGAGACGCGCGTTCTCGATGCCGACGGCGACGCGGCGCGCGAGCTCGCGCGCCAGGGCGAGGTGCTCCTCGCCGTACACGCGACCCGATTCCGCGGTGAGGAACATGATCGTTCCCCGCACCTGTCCGCTGAGGACGAGCGGCTCGCAGATGTACGACCGAGGAGCGAGCTCGCGGTAGAGAGCGAGCTCGTCCTGTCCGCGCGAGGCCTGTCGGAGAAAGGCATCGGTGATGTCGCTCTTCAGCTCCTCACGGCCGGTCGTGACCACACGCCCGATCGGACCGCGCGAGCTCGCGACGTCGGGCGGATACGTCTCGTGCAGGCGGTGCGCGAGCGCTTGCTTCTTGGGATCGGCGTGCGCGACGGCGGCGCGCGTGACGCGTCCGGCGTCCACGATGTCCACGACGCACCAGTCCGCGAAGTCTGGGACCGCGACGTCCGCGGCCGTGCGAAGGGTCTCCGTGTATTCGAGCGACTCGGTGAGCCGCTCGCTGGACTTCGCGAGCAGGCGGAGATCGTCTTCGCGATGTGCCACCGCCGCTTGCATGGTCCGCATCGCCGCGGACAGCTGCTCGACCTCGGCGCCACCCGCGCCCTGCGGGATGACCGGGCGGTCGCCGCGACCGATAGCGACCGCGCTCCGCGAGAGCTCGCGCAGCGGCCGCGCCAGGCGATTGGCGACGTAGGCCGCCACCAGAGCGGCGATGAGCAGCGTGCCGAGGACCGCAGCCGCGTCGCCGATCAGTCGCGTGAGCAGCTCGGTCTCAAGCGACGCGAGGGGCCGGGTCATCGCGAGCACCCAGCCGGTGCGGGCGATCGGTGCAAGGGCGCCGTACCGACGATCGCTGCTGAGAGGCGTCGCGACGCCGTCGATGGGCACGACCTTCCCCTGTAATGCGTCGCGCACGCCAGACTGCTCGACGAGGTCGATCTCGGTCGTCGCGGGCTCGGTCCGATCGGACGCGTAGAGGAGATGCCCGCGCTCGTCGATGAGGGCGAGCTGCGCATCGGGCGGGAAGGCCAGGCGCAAGGTTTGGAGGACGCGCTCCGGGTAGAAGGCGAGGATCACGAAGCCGCGCACCGTCCCATCGCTCGCGCGGATCGGGCGACCGAACGCGACGGTGATGTCGCCACTCTGCAGGCCAGTGATGGAGCCGCTCCAGACCATGTCCACTCCGGACTTGAGCGGCGGGAGATAGGGACGCGTGGACAGGTCGATGCCGATGCCCTCGCCGCTCGCGGACGCGACCACCCTTCCGTTCGGATCGGTGATGAAGAAGGCGCGGAGCTCCGGATACGTCTTCGTGAGCGAGGCCAGGTATGCGCCGAAGTTCGCCTGGTCGTAGGGCCTGCTGGTGCCTGCGAGGACGCCGGCCATCGCGAACGTCGTGTTCTCGAGGTCGCGCAGGAAGCCATCGACGATCGACGCTCCGTTGCGCGCCGAACGCGTCGCGGTGTCCAGTTCGCTCGCGCGCCGTTCGCGGACCTGATCGGCGTATGAGAGCGCGATGATCAGAAGCACCGGGATCGCGAGGATGGCGACGAGCAGCGTCAAACGCGTCGAAAGCGACCACGGTCCACGCAAGCGGTGCATCAATCTGACCTTACCGGCCGCGCGACCAATAGACCACCCTCGCGCGCGACCGGAAGTGCGAAGTCGAAGCGGTCGACCTGACAAGCAAGCTCGGCATCGCGACGCGGGAACCAGTCGGGCCAGTTCGGATCCTCATCTGCCCAAAGGGACGCGACGACCGCGGCGATGTCAGTTGGCTCGCCGGCGAGTCGCGCCGCGAGGTAACGGGCACAGGCTTCATCTTCGTCCGAGGCCCGGGCACCAGCTTCACCCATCGCGACCACCGTGACCTCATCGGCGCTGCGACGCAGGTTACGCACCGTCGCTTCAGCGATGACGAAACTACCGAGGACGATGTCGCGCGCCGCCCGGGCCGCGTTTACTCCTTGAGTCCCAGCGCCTGTTCGCTGCACGACACGGCGCCCGGTGAGGTCGAGATGTTCGATCGCCGACGGCGAGTTGCCTTCGTCGAAGCCGGGGATCGGGCGACCACCGATCTCACCCGTGAGGAACAGGGATGGATCTTCACGCTTCATCGCCAGCGCCTGTTCATGGTCAGCGACGAGCACGATCTCGCGCGCTCCCGCGGCGACGCAGAACGCCGCGGTCGTGAAGGCGCGATACACGTCGACGATGACCACGTGGCCGGTCGCTTCGCGCGCGCCGGTGATGAAGCGCGTGACGCGGACGTTCACTGGGTCCGGTCAGAGCACCGTCGGGGTGAAGGGACGGCGGCCGCTCACGAAGCGCTCGAGCGAGAGGTCGGCGATGTCGAGCGTGTGCGCGCGCCCGTCGAGCATCTCCTCGACGACGAGCTGCGCCGTCGCCGGCGTGTGCATGAACCCATGACCAGAGAATCCCGCCGCGACGTACAAACCCGTGACTCCGGGCACCGCGCCGACGATCGGATGGTCGTCGGGCGTCATCTCGTAGTAGCAGGACCACGAGGACGTGATGCGCAGGTCCGCGAAGAGTCGATGGCGCCACGCGGCGCGCGTGCGGACCCACGGCTCGAGGGACTGCGGTACGACGAGCGGCGCGAACTCCCCCGGGACGAAGGAAGCGGGCGGGGACCCCGGACCTTTCTCGACCCGGCCGTCGCCGGTGAGGTTCGGCATCGCGAAGCGCTGCGCGGCGCCCTTTGGCCGGAAATGGAATCCGGACTCCCACTCGATCGTCATCGGAATGCGCGACAGCGCCGGGTAGGGACGCGACTCCATGATCGACCGCGCATACGGCCAGATCGGCACCGCGACGCCGGCTGTCGCGGCGAGCGAGGCCGTCCAGCAGCCGGTCGCGAGCAGGATGCGCTCGCACGCGACGACGCCGTCGGAGGTCCGCACGCCGGTCACACGGCCGCCGTCGCGGATGACCTCGAGCGCGGCGACACCTTCGCGGATCTTCACACCAGCGAGCTGCGCCGCCGCGGCGAATCCCGCGAGCGCCTCGATGGGATCGCCGTAGCCGTCCTCGGCGCCGAAGCGGCCGCCGGCGAGGTCGTCGGTGCGGATGCCCGGCACAAGCCGCTCGATCTCGGACCGGTCGACCATCTCGACGTTCACACCGACGCCCTCGAACAGCGGCATCGGCTCGCGGAGCTGCGCCAGGCCTTCGGGTGTTTCGGCAACAAAGAGGTAGCCGCGCTGCTGGAAGTCGTGTCGCGAGCCGGTCCGGTCTTCGAACGAACGCCAGAACGCGACGGCGAGCTTCGAGAGCCGCACGTCGAGCTCGTCGACGAATTGATGGCGGATGCCGCCGAGCCCGCCCTTGCTGGTCCCCTGCCCGAGCTGATCCCGCTCGAGCAGGACGACATCGTGCTCGCCGCGCTCGGCGAGGAAGAACGCGGCGGCGCAGCCGACGACACCGCCGCCCACGATGACCGTCGACACGCCGGCTATTCGGACACCTCTTCGTAGCGGAGCTTTCCGTCCGACTCCGCGATGCGCCCGAAGCGCGGCAGGTCGTGCGTGAACGCGACGAGCCACTTCTCAGAGACAGCGCGCGGCAGGATCACCTTCTTCGCGGCGAGCGTCTCGAGCGGGTACAGATCGAACGCCGGGATCCACGGCAGCCGCAGGTGATGGCGGTCGGGCATGAAGTCCGACGAGAAGAACATCGTCTCGCCGGCATCGCTCACGCGCACCGTCTGCGTACCGCGGGTGTGTCCGGGCACTCGGTCGAGACGTATCCCCGGGAGGATCTCCACGCTCTCGTCGATGAGCTCGAGCTTGCCGGTGGCCTCGAGCGGCGTGTAGTCGTCCGAGAAGTACGAGCCACGCGTCCGCTCGTTCGGCGCGCTCGCGTCGACCCACTCGAGCCTTTGGAACACGTACGACGCTCGGGGGAACGTCGCGACGATCTTGTCGCCGTCGCGGTACGTGTTGCCGCCGGCGTGATCGAAATGCAGGTGCGTGTTCACGACGAGGGTCACTTCGTCCGGTCGCACGCCGCGGCGGGCGAGCTCGTCCAGGAGCCGCGGCGGCCCGTCGATCCCGAAGATCTCCTTCGACCGCTCCGTGAGCTTCGGCCCCGCGCCGGTCTCGACAACGACGACGTTGCCAGCTCCGTCGCGGATGAGCAGACAGTTCATGTCCATCGCCACACGATTGCGGTCGTCGGCGGGTTTTTCCTTCTCCCACAGCGCTTTCGGGACGATGCCGAACATCGCGCCGCCGTCGAGCCGGAGGATGCCGTCGCTGAAGATCTCGACCTGGAAACGACCGACGCGCACGAAAGCAGTATGGAGAAGCCGCGTTCGCAGAGCGCCGCCCGGTTCAGGGCTGGAGGTCGGTCTCCTGCGTCATCTCGTCGGCGACGTGCACCGGCCGCAACCACGGTCGCCCCGGAAGGATGAGGACCGAGCCCGATGCCTGGGCGACGAGCCGTTCCTTGGGATCGACGATGTCGCAGGTCACGACCGCGATCGTGCGGCCACGATGCACGACGCGAGCGCGCGCCCGGAGCTCTCCGTCCACGGGAAAGACCGGACGAAGGAAGTGGATCTTCATGTCGAGCGGGCTGAACGCGGTAGCGGCGGGCACGGTGCTACCGACCGCGAGCGACATGGCGGCATCGGCGAGCAGCGCCGTCACACCGCCGTAAACCACCCCGAAAGCGTTGCATAGCCAGTCCGAGATCGGGACTGCGAGCGTCAGCTCGCCCTCGCGCGCTTCGACCCCCCGCAGGCCGACGAGAAGGAATACCGGTGGCCGGAACAGGCCCGCCGCGGTCTGACGCATGACCTCGATCCCGGGCGTCGAGTCCCAAAACTCTTGCCCGCGCACGTCGCCCTCGACCTCGCGGAGATACGGGTCGGGCATGCTGCTCGACTGCGGGTACTGTCGCGCCGACATATGCGCGGGGTTGCCGGGGAACAACACGCAGCGGGACGTCGCATGGCCGAGCAGGCGGCCCCGCCCGTCTTCGATCGTCGCCTCAGCGAGACCCAGCGACCGGGTCGAATGGATGAGGCGCGCGCGTGCGATGAGGGACTGGCTTCTTATCGTGGCAGGGCGTAGGAAGTTCACCGACAGCTCCGAAGACGTCACGGCGACCCCCGCCGGCGCTCCGGTGAGGACCGCGCAGCCGAGCGGAAGGTCGCCGACGAACGCGATCGTTCCAGCGAGGAAGACGCCTGCTCCAGATTGCCACCAGAGGCTCGCTGGCATGGCGGCGCTCGCCATGCCGAGGCCCGCCTCGGACAAGCGCAGCCCGGTCAGCCGCGAGAGCGGCGGATCTGGAAGAGCGCGCTCGATGCTCGCGCGCGTCAGTTCGAGTCCAGACATCTGAAGCACCTCGGGCCCCCAGAGCGCACCCCGAGGTGGCTCGCGAAGAGTGATCGGCAGCGACCGATCGGTCACGCAGGCAGTATGGAGAAAGTGGACCTGTGCGGGTTCCCGGCGCAAGAGTTGTGAAGGACGCCCGCGTCCAGTTCGGCAAGACCGCGGCCGCGTATGTGTCGAGCACGACGCACGCATCCGGCGAGGATCTCGAGCGGCTCATCGCCGTCGCGGCGCCGCGGCCCGGCGAGCGCGCGCTGGACGTCGGTTGCGGCGTTGGCCACACGCTGCGGCGCATCGCGCCCCTCGTCGCCTTCGCCGTCGGAGCCGACGCGACGTTCGAGATGATGCAGGCCGGTCGTGCAAGCGTCGTGACCGCCCCGAACGCGGCGTTCGCGCAGTCCGACGCGACCGCGCTCCCCTTCGCGGGTGCGACGTTCGATCTTGCGACGTGCCGCCTCGCGGCGCATCACTTCACCGACGCCGCGGCCGCGTTCCGCGACGTGCGCCGCATCCTGCGGCCCGGCGGCCGCCTGGTGCTCGTCGACAACTACGCGCCGGACGATCCGGCGCTCGATACGTTCATCAACGAACTCGAAAAGCTGCGCGACGCCTCACACGTCCGCAACCACACGATCGCCGGCTGGCGCGCACTGCTCGAGGACGCCGGCCTGCGCACGAGCGTCGAGTCGGACCTGCTGACGACGAAGATCACGACCGAAGGCTGGCTCGAGCGCTCGCAGACGCCGGCGGACCGCGCCGCCGAAGTACGACGCAGGCTGCGCGATGCACCCACGGCGGCACGCGCCGCATTCCATATCACCGACACGACGTTCGCGGTGCCGAAGATCGTCATCCTCGCGTACCACGACGTTGCCGCGGCGTGGGGTGGCACCCTTCGATAGCCTTCCCTTACTCCGCGACGTCCCATCCGCGACCGCCGCGCAGATGGCCGAGGCCGACCGGATCGCGTCGGAGGAGCTCGGCATCCCGCTCGAGCTGCTCATGGAGAACGCCTCGCACCAGATCGCCGTCGCGGCGCGCCTCTTCCTCGGCAACGTCGCCGGCAAACGGATCGTCGCGCTCGCCGGCAGCGGGAACAACGGTGGCGATGCGCTCGGCGCCGTTCGTCACCTGAGCGGCTGGGGGGCGCACGTCGGCGTCGTGCTCTCCGGCCCGGCGGAGCGTCTGCGCCAGCTCGCGCGGCGGCAGCACGACATCCTCGCGAACCTCGGCATCGTTGGAGGGACAACCGTCGATGAGGCCGATCTCCTGATCGATGGCCTACTCGGCTACAGCGCGTCTGGTCCGCCGCGCGACGCGGTCGCCGACCTCATCCGCGCCGCGAACGCATCGCGGCTTCCGATCCTCGCGGTCGACCTGCCATCGGGCCTGCATCCGGACACCGGCGAGCCGCTCGGCGTCACGATCCGCGCCGCACTGACCGTCACGCTCGCGCTGCCGAAGCGCGGCCTCATCGGGACACGGTCGCGCGCGCTCGTCGGAGACCTACTCCTCGCGGACATCGGGATCCCGCCCCAGGCGTTCGACCGTCTCACGCTCGAGACGCGCGGACTGTTCGAGGACGGCGACCTCGTCCGTATCATCCGCTGATGTCCTGCTCGATCTCGCGCCTCCGGCGCGGAGACACGCTCATGGCTGGTGGACTCGCTCGTCGCGCACGCTCGCTTCGCTCGCTGACAGGGGCCCCTGCCCCTGAGCACGCTCCTCGCTCGTAATGCCCTTACAGGGAAAGCGCCTCGCCTTCATCGGGGGCGGGACGATGGCCGAGGCGATGATCCGCGGCGTGCTCGACAAGCACCTCGTGCCGCCGTCGCACATCTTCGTCACCGGGCCGCGGCGCGAACGGCGCGCGGAGCTCACGAAGCAGTTCGGCGTGAAGGCCCTGGCGTCGAACGCGGAAGCGGCGCAGGGCGCGCACATGGTCGTGCTCTCCGTGAAGCCGCAGGTCCTCCCGGCCGTGCTAAAGGAGCTGCACGGGAAGCTGCGCGCGGATCAGCTCGTCGTGTCCATCGTCGCGGGCGCCCCGCTCGGGGTGCTCCGCGAGGGCCTCGATCACGCGACGATCGTGCGCGCGATGCCCAACACGCCGGCGCAGATCGGGATGGGCATCACCGCGTGGTGCGCGACCGCGAGCGTCGAGCGCGATCAGCGCGACCGCGCGAAGGCGATCCTGGGCGCGCTCGGCGAGGAGATCGAGGTCGAAGAGGAGGGCATGGTCGACATGGCGACCGCGCTCTCGGGCACCGGTCCGACGTATGTCTTCCTGCTCATGGAGGCGCTCGTCGACGCCGGTGTGCATCTGGGCTTCTCGCGGCGCGTCGCGGAGGAGCTCGTGCTGCGCACGGTCGAAGGCTCCGCGGCATTCGCGCGCCGCAGCGGGCGTCATCTCGCGGAGCTGCGCAACATGGTCACATCGCCGGGCGGTACGAGCGCCGCCGCGATCTACGAGCTCGAGAAGGGCACGATGCGCACGGTACTCTCGCGCGCCGTGTACGCCGCCTTCGTACGCACGCGCGAGCTCGGCGCCGAGGCTCAGCAGAAGATGCAGAAGACGAAGCAGTGAAGGACGCCGCGGTCGTCGCGGCCGCAGTCCTGGTCGGGTTCTTCATGCTGTCGTACGACCAACGGACCGACGACACCGGGGTCGAGGTCGCACTCCTCGTCGCGCTATCTCTCGCGCTCGCGGTGGCCGCGCCGCGCCGTGCGCTGGCGATCGGACTGGCGGTCGGCCTGCCCATCGCGGCGTGGAGCGTCATCAACGGGAGCGGCGCCGCGGTCGCCGCGCTCGCGTTCGCACTCGGCGGAGCGGGCCTGGGGTGGCTGATGCGCCGGGGGTCGGCGGCCGCGCGCTAGGGCTCGATCTGCTCCACTTCGAAACGCTCGCCCTTGTGCGAGATCTTCGCGTGCGCGTCGATCGATTTCATCCACGCGTTGCCGCCCGCACTCAGGGCCTCGAACGTCTTCGCCTCGGAGATGCTCGGCCACAGGAGCTCGGTGTGCTCGTGCGGCGCGCCCTCGGAGAGGAAGCGTTCGAGGTCCGCTCGTTCGCTCAGGAGGACCGCGGCCCCGCGCTTCGAACCTTCGTGGGCCGCGTCGATCTTGCGCGGTGACCATGCGGAGAGCCAGCTCGGAGCGGCACCGTCGTAGCCCACGACCGCAAGCAGCGGCGTCGGCCCGAACTCCCAGAGCCACGCGGCCGTTTCGGCAAGGGTCTCCGGGTCGGCGAGCGGGCGGTAGTCCGCATCGGCCGGCGGGAGCTCCACGACGAAACGGTCATATGCGACCTGGCTTACCTGCATGTCGCGCTAGGAGTAGCACCGACCGGCCACCAGAGCAGCCGCTATTGGGTATCGGTGGGTCCTAGGACCCCGGTACTAGGTCCCCGAGCGACGCAGCCGTGGATCGAGCGCATCCCGCAGGGCGTCGCCGAAGAAGTTGAAGGCGAAAACGGCCAAGAAGATCCCGAGACCTGGCCCCACGCTCATCCACCACTTCAGGTTCGAAAGCCACCGTTGGGAGTAGTTGATATCCGCGCCCCAGGTCGGTGTCGGCGGCTGCGCGCCGAAACCCAAGAACGACAGCGTCGCCTCGGCGAGGATCGCGAACGCGATCGAGAGCGTTGCCTGCACCACCAGAGGATTCGTGATGTTCGGAAAGATGTGCCGCAGCACGATGCGAGTCGGTCGCGCCCCGATGGTGCGTGCCGCGAGCACGAAGTCACGCTCGCGAACCGACAGGACCTGGCCACGCGTGAGGCGCGTATACAGCGGCACGGCAACCACGCCGATCGCGACCATCGCGTGCCAGAGTTCCGGCTTCTGGAAGGCTGCGGTGATCGATATCGCGAGGATCAAAGCCGGAAAGGCCAAGAGAGCATCGATCGCGCGCATAGCGAGCAGGTCCACAAGGCCACCGACATACCCGGCGAACAAACCAATGCTCACGCCGGTGAAGAATCCGATGCCGACGGCGATCAGGCCGACCGATAGGGAGATCCGTGAACCGTAGACGGTGCGTGAGAACACATCCCGTCCAAGGTCGTCGGTGCCGAACCAGTGATCGGGGCCCGGCGGCTCGAGCGATTGGCTGACGTTGACGAGTGTCGGATCGTACCGAGCGATCCACGGCGCGAAGACCGCGACCAGGATGAGAAAGGCGACGAGACCGCCGCCGATGAAAACGCGCGGGTGCCGTCTCAGGTACCAGCTCACGAACCAGCTCCGCTGTACGAGATCCGCGGATCGAGCCAGGCGTAGAGAACGTCGACGACAAGAGTGCTCGCCATGAATGACAGTGCCGACACGAGCACGACAGCCTGCACGACCGGGTAATCACGACCATTGATGCTGTCCACCGCAAGCTTGCCGATGCCCGGCCACGAAAAGATCTGCTCGGTGATGATCGCCCCTTCGATGATCGCGCCGACCTGCAGACCGACGATCGTGACCACCGGGATGAGCGCGTTCTTCAAGGCGTGCCGCACCACGATGGTCGTTTCGTGCAGACCCTTCGAGCGTGCGGTACGTATGTAGTCCTGGCTGAACGTCTCGAGCAGACTCGAGCGCACCTGGCGCATGTTCACCGCCATGCTCGCCGTCGCGAGGGTGATCGCGGGAAGGATGAGATGTCGAACGTTCTCCCAGACGTCCTCCCGTAGGGCCGTATACCCGCCGGGCGGAAAGAGCCGGATGGCGAGGCTCAGCACGAGGATGAGGAGCAGCCCCAGAAAGAAGTTCGGGAGCGACACGCCGGCGAGCGTGAAGCCAGTCGCGAGAAGGTCGAGCGGTGAATTGCGACGCACCGCTGAAAGGGTGCCCACGATCATCGCGACCGTCACCGACAGAAGAAGGGCGGCGGTTCCGAGCTCGAGCGTCGCGGGCAGCCGCTCTACGATCGATTCGAGCACCGGCTGCCTCGTCCGCAGCGACCGACCGAGATCACCCTGCACCGCGTGGGTTATCCAGGACACGTACTGCTCGGGCATGGAGCGGTCGAGCCCGTACTCGACCCGGAGCGCAGCGAGCGCCACCGGATCGCGCTCCTCACCGGCATAGATGACCAGCGGATCGCCTGGTGAAAGGCGGAGCAAGACAAAAACGACGATCGTGACGAGTAGAGCGACAGGGAGCATGAGCAGGAGGCGGCGCGCGATGTACTGGGTCACGCCGCCCTCCTGCTGCTCTTAGATCACCTCGCTACTTGGCCGCCATGCTCATGAACTGGAATCGGATGATCTGATCGGGATAGATCGGTGGCGCGTTCACCTTCTTCGATGTCAGCAGCTGCGCCGCGCCGAACCCGAGCCAGATGCGAGCCGGATCGTCGACGACGTAGATCTGCTCGGCCTTGCGCAGGGCCGT